>JAJYGZ010000106.1 GCA_021790495.1 Actinomycetes bacterium | reverse complement strand
ATCGCCGAGCGTTTTAGAGAACTTATAAAAGACAACCTCAATCCCTAGGCTGCCGAGGCACGTGGATTTTGGTCGTTGAGAAACTCGCTAAGGGAGATTTCAATGGAGGCAGCACATGTGGCTCGCGAAATCGTCTCGTCTCCGGCTCGGGACGAGATCGTAGTCGCTCGGATTCTTGAACTGGAAGGCTTCGGAGGTCGCACATCGGGAGAACTGATGGGGTTGATCTCAGGAGCCGCAATTGGAACCTTGATGTTCGGTTCGATGTCGACTCAGCTACGTGAGCTGGCCGACGGCCTTCGCGACGGAAACTCTGCGGGGCGTATCGCAGATATCGCCCTGGGGGATGCCGATGCGGTCAATGCCGGCCTCGCTTGCGGCGGAGTGGCAAGGGTCGCTTTGATAAGACCGGATGCGGTATTTTGGGAAGCGCTTGGTGAACTTGCGGCGCGCTCCGTGGTTGCGGTAGCGACGGACATGTCCGGGCCAGATACGCGAGTACTGGGCTACTGTGCTCCAGCGTCGAGCGCCGTCGTGTCTGATGCGCCCGGAGTGGCCGGTCCTTTTTCCGTGGCGCTTAGTGGGGAACTGAAGCGTCGGGCTGAATCCCGGCGAGCGGAATCGTGGGTTGGCGAGCTCGGCGGGCGAGCGGTACATATCGAGACTTACTCGCCGACCTCGAGGTGTCTCGTGGTCGGCTCGTCCGAACTCGCCAACGCTATCGTGGCCCAATTCGAATTGCTTGGGCTGTCCGCTTCGATCGAAGACACCCTCGAAGGCGCGCTCAAGGCGACGGTAGATTTTGGGTCAAACGATGCCGTGGTGTTGTTGAGCCACGACCATGAGATCGGCGTTCCACTTTTCAGCGCATTAATCCGAACGCCCGGCGTCTATCTCGGAGCGCTTGGTTCTCGCCATACCCAACAAGTTCGGCGCGATGCGTTGGTGGCCCTCGGCTATAGTGACGAAGAGTTGAAGGTCGTCTACGGACCCGTGGGGCTCGATCTGGGGGCAAAAACTCCGGCAGAGACAGCGGTCGCGATCGCTGCGGAATTTCTCGCCCATAGGTCCAATCGTGCTGGTGTCAATTTAAGAGCAACGCAAGGATCAATAAATGGGTAGTGTGGAATTCTCGCCCCCGGACCAGCCAAGACTTAGTCAATCAAGGGCGTCAAAGGCAGTTATCGTCTCCGGTCCCAAGCTCGCCGTGTCGGTCAGAAATTGTAATAATAGAACAATAATACTCAATTAATTGTGATATTTACCAAGCGATGGCTATTTGCTGTGCACTCATGTTAATGTCGGCGAAATCGTCGGTGGGCTAACCTTGGGACTGGGCAAAGCTTTGCAAGGAATGGCGAAGCTTGTCGGGCCTCGATAGGAAAGGTCCGTAATCCAATTTTTGCCCGACCGACTGGTTACTTAGGGGATGAAAGATGATTCGCATAATCGGTGTTCCGTCCGAAACCAAAGACGGCGAACGCCGCATCGCATTGGAGCCATCGGGGGTCGCGAGCGCCGTATCCGCTGGTTTTGAAGTGCGGGTGCAGGCTAACGGTGGGCTTGGGGCAGGATTTTCGAACGCTGACTACGAGAGGGTCGGTGCCAAGGTCGTAGCGACTGCCGCCGACGTCTGGGAGTCGGATCTGGTCGTCAAGGTCAAGGAGCCCCAGCCTGCAGAGTGGAAGTATTTTCGCGAGGGGCTTCACTTGTTCGCCTATCTTCACCTCGCCGCAGAACCTGACTTGGCGCGCGCCCTCATGGCCTCTGGTGTTGAAGCCTTCGCCTTTGAGACATTGAGTTATCCTCGCGGGCTGCCTCTTCTGGCCCCGATGAGTGAAGTAGCCGGTAGGGCGGCTGCGATCATGGGCGCCTACTATCTCGCCAGTGGATCAGGGACTCTACTGGGTGGGGCCTCCGGCGTTATGCCGGCCCGAGTGGTCGTGGTCGGAATGGGTGTCGCCGGAACCATGGCGGCCAGGGGAGCGCGAGGGATGGATGCCGAAGTCACCGGTATCGACATTGATCTCAACCGCCTCTACGAACTTCATCAGCAAGGGACCATTACCGCCTCGTTGGCGTCCTCGGAGATGGCCATCGGCGACGCGGTTTCGACAGCCGATCTGGTCGTCGGCGCTGCCTTGGTCCCAGGCGCCAAGGCTCCGAAACTTATTACCCGGGAGCATGTCGAATCCATGAAACCTGGGTCTGTTGTCGTCGACCTCGCCATCGATCAGGGGGGATGCATCGAGACGTCTAGGCCAACTTCGCTTTCACACCCAACCTTTATAGAAGCGGGCGTTGTGCACTACTGTGTCACCAACGTTCCGGGCCAGTACCCGAGGACTTCGTCGCGCGCCTTGAGCGCGGCGGTCGCGCCGCGCTTGCTGGATTTAGCTCGCGACCCGGCCTCGGAGCGCCTGGTAGGGGCGCTCAATGTCTCCAAGGGCCAGATCGTTTACAAAGCGGTCTCGGATTCGCTTGGCTTTTAGCGAGTTCGCAGATGCTCAGTTGGCCGTCGCCTAACAGTCTTTGGCTATCCCAGATTGCGCGGATCGTTCCGCAGAATCCGGTTGTCGAGGACGTCGCTTGCGATGTCGCCATAGCAGGCGGGGGATTTACCGGGCTGTGGAGCGCCTACTACCTGAAGCGCGCCGATCCATCTCTTCGAATCGCCATTTTCGAGGCCAAATACTGCGGTTACGGAGCGTCGGGGCGCAACGGAGGATGGGCATCGGCCCTTTTTGCGTCCTCCAAGAGAAAGGTGGCCAAACGCTACGGCCGCCAAGCCGCCATCGATCTCTTTAGGGAACTCGCGGCCTCCGTCGACGAAATCGGCAAGGTCACTCAAAGTGAAGGAATCGGCGCGGACTTTTACAAGGGCGGGACGATTACGGTTGCGCGCAATCAATCCCAACTCGAGCGCTTGAGCGACGAGATGGCTCTTGAGCGCGAGTTCGGCTTCGGACCTGAAGACTTCAGGATGCTGGAGACACTCGAGATCCAGCGCCGCATAGGAATTCCAGACGCGATTGGCGCCGCATACACTCCGAACTGCGCCCGGCTCCATCCGGCCAAATTGGTTCGTGGTCTCCATTCTCTCTTGATGGCCCAGGGAGTCGAAATCCACGAGTCTTCTTTGGTAAGTCGAATTGAACCGCACCGCCTGGAGGTAAACGGCCGCAAGGTTAGCGCAGGCGTGGTAGTCGACGCCCTAGAGGGCTATCGATCGGCAATGGACGCCAAGGCGCGCAAGACGGTGCCGATCTATTCGCTCATGATTGCTACCGAGCCTTTGCCCGATGCCGTTATGGCGCAAGTGGGACTGGGAGAGTATGAGACCTTCGCGGACGAGCGACGGCTGATCATCTACGGCCAGCGAAGTGCCGACAACCGGATCGTCTTTGGCGGACGTGGTGCACCGTACCATTTTGGTTCTGGGGTGAGGGCGGAATACGATAGCGACGAACGGGTATTTGCGGGGCTTGAGGAGACCTTGAAGGGGCTCTTTCCGGCTCTAGCGTCGAGTCGCATCACTCATAGCTGGGGCGGACCCCTCGGGGTTCCGCGCGACTTTTTCTCCTCAGTCAGCTTCGATGAAGCGACTCAAATGGCATTTGCGGGAGGCTATGTGGGAGACGGCGTTACGATGACGAATCTCGCCGGAAGGATCTTGTCGGACCTGGTAACCGGGCGCCGAACCGAACTTACCCGACTCTGTATAGTGAACCACCCGGTGCGCCGGTGGGAACGCGAGCCGCTGCGTTTTGCCGGGATCAACGCTGGACTCCGAGTTGCATCCAAATGTGACCAAGCAGAAGCCGCTGGACGCCCATCTCCGTGGTACTCGGGGTCGCTTTTAGCCATGGTCGGCCAATAGCACGCTTTAAAGCAGCAAGCAGCGGTGCGTAGAGATGTAT
>JAJYGZ010000160.1:2235-3966 GCA_021790495.1 Actinomycetes bacterium | reverse complement strand
CACTCCTTCGATGCGCGATGGGGTCCCGGAAAAGTATTCCTCGATTACCTCACTCGAGATGCCGACGGCTTCAAAGACCTGAGCGCCGGTATAGGAGGCGACGGTCGAGATGCCCATCTTGGACATCACCTTCAGCACGCCCTTGCAAGCGGCCTTGATGTAGTTATGGATGGCCTTGCGTGGCGAGATATCGGCCAGCACGCCTTCGCGGATCATGTCGATGATCGAGTCGAAAGCCAGGTACGGGTTGATGGCTGCCGCACCGTATCCGATCAGCAGCGCCATATGGTGAACGATGGCTGCCGCACCGTATCCGATCAGCAGCGCCATATGGTGAACCTCACGGGCTTCGCCAGTCTCGACGACCAGTGCGACCTGAGTGCGCTTCTTGGTGCGGATCAAGTGGTGATGAACCGCCGAGGTGAGCAGCAGCATAGGAATCGGAGCAAGCTCGCCGTTGGCGTGGCGGTCCGAAAGAATCACGATATTTGTGCCTCGCGCTATCGCCGCGGTCACCTCGGCGCGAATCCTGGTCAGCGCCTCCGTCATTGCGGCGCCGCCGCCAGCTACATCGTAGAGCCCGTCTATGGTCGCCGAGATGAAACCAGGTGCGCCTCCTTCTTCGGAGATGTACATCAGTTTTGCCAGCTCGTCGTTGTCTATCACCGGGTACGGCAGCAGGATCTGACGAGCCGAAGAAGGCTGGGGATCTAGGAGATTTCCTTCGGGACCAATGGCGCCCGCCATCGATGTGATCAGCTCTTCTCTTATCGAGTCCAAGGGCGGATTGGTGACTTGGGCGAAGAGCTGTGCGAAGTAGTCGTACAACATCCGCGGGCGATCGGAGAGGACCGCCAAAGGGGTATCCGAACCCATCGAGCCGATTGCCTCGGCACCGCTTTGAGCCATCGGCGCGACTAAAAGCCGAAGATCTTCGTTGGTGTAGCCGAACAGGCGCTGGCGCGCAATGATGCGCGAATGCTGCGGAACGAGCATATGGCGAGGCGGAAGATCTTCCAAGGTGATCATGTTGGCGTCGATCCACTCCTGGTAGGGGTGTTCTGCGGCAAGATCGGCTTTGATCTCCTCGTCCGAGATGATCCGTCCTTGGACGGTATCTATAAGGAACATCTTGCCAGGCTGAAGGCGTCCCTTTTTGACGATTCGGGCGGGATCGATATCCAGAACTCCCACCTCTGAGGCCATGATGACGAGGTGGTCATCGGTGACCCAATAGCGCGAGGGCCTTAGTCCGTTGCGGTCGAGCACCGCACCGATTTGAGTACCGTCGGTGAAGGCGATCGAGGCGGGGCCATCCCAGGGTTCCATCAGTGAAGCATGAAACTGGTAAAAGGCCCGCTTGGCCCCGATCATTTGGCGGTGGTTTTCCCACGCCTCGGGAATCATCATCAAGACCGCATGCGGCAGGGAACGTCCGCCGAGATGGAGGAGTTCAAGCACCTCGTCGAAGCTCGCGGAGTCCGAGGCTCCCGGAGTGCAGATGGGAAATACTCTCTCCAAGTCTCCTTCGAGCAGTGTCGAGGAGAGGAGGCTTTCACGAGCCCGCATCCAGTTTCTGTTCCCCCGCAACGTATTGATCTCTCCGTTGTGGGCGATCAGCCGATAGGGATGGGCAAGACTCCAGGCTGGAAAAGTGTTGGTCGAGAAGCGCGAATGGACCAGGGCCAAAGCAGAAACCATCTCGGGATCCGACAGGTCCCCGAAGTATCG
>JAJYGZ010000160.1:0-2225 GCA_021790495.1 Actinomycetes bacterium | reverse complement strand
GCGTGCTCGACTCGCTTGCGCAGGATGAACGCCGCGCGGTCAAGGGCTATGCCAGACTGCTCGCCGCTTCCCGATGTTATGAAGAGCTGTTCAATAACGGGTTCGACGGCAAGCGCGCCGCGGCCAAGGGTCGAGTTGTCGACCGGAACCGCTCTCCACCCTAGAACCTCCAATGACTCCTCGGCGGCGAACTTGGCGATGATTTCTTTCGCATAGGCCACGTCGCAACCCTCTTCGAAGAAGGTCAGTCCGGTGGCGTAATGTCCTGGCTCAGGAAGCGAGAAATCTACGTGCGAACGCAGGAACGCGTCGGGCAGTTGGATCAGGATGCCCGCGCCATCACCAGTGTCTACTTCGGCTCCTGACGCGCCACGGTGCTCCATGTTGAGCAGCGCTTCGATTCCCATCTCGATGATCTTGTGCGAGCGCCTGCCTTTGGCGTCCACCACGAAGGCGACACCGCAGGCATCGTGCTCAAATTCAGGATTATAAAGAGTACCCTGCATGTCAGAAGGTATATGGGTTTGATAAGCCATTTGGACGTCCTTGTTTTTTCAGCTGGTGTTGCCAAAATACTCGCGGGACGTCATTGGCCCAAAGTGTGCGATTAACCTTACCGCCAAGGAAGCTGCGTCCCGCTATCAAATAGCTAATTTGTAACGGCAGTGTTTCGGAATTAAGCCGCTGGTGTGCTCAACCGGCCAGGAAGACTCCCAGAATCAATGATGCTGCAGCCGTGGTTCCCGAGATCGATCCCCAGATTGCGTTCTGGCGCGGACTCTTGGCTTTGGTATGAATGTAGGCCGCCGATCCCGATAGGGCTACTACTAGGAGCTTTACTCCCAAGACGATCTTCCAAGCGGTAGTGGTTTGGTTCATCTTGAAGGTGGCTACATTCCAAAGTCCGGTGAGTATGAGGATGGCAAAGGCGGGCCAAGAGAGCTTGGCAAAGGCGCGAGCAGCGATGTTAGCGACTCCCTCGCCAGCGCTTCTTAGGGCGGGCACCAGTCCAGCCAGCGTGAATTGGCCTCCGACCCAAATTGTCGCTGCCAAAATATGGATTGAGAGCCTGATGCCGTCGAGCGCCGATGTCAACACAGTACTAAAGTCTCCTGATCTAAGTCGAGCAGCCATTTCGTTGCAGTTACGGTCAGGCCAGCCCGTGTTGGTAGCTATATCTTAATGAAGAGTGGTTCTACCGATGCCGGGGGAACAGGTTGGCCATGAGCTCAAGCAAGAGATTGGTTCCAGAGCGCGCTATCGTCGGTGCACAAGGCGAAATAGTGCCTATTGAGGCCCTTTTGTCAGGGGGTGGAGCTTTTTTTTGGCTATTGGAACCTGGATCGCCAGCCGACATTCTCGAGCTGCGCACCCTGTGCCAAGTCGCGCCTGCGCTCCGCTTGAGCGGATATTCCACCTATGTCGTCGTCGCAGACTTGGAGCGGTGGCGTTTTGACACATCGAAGTTTCCCGCAGTGATACCTTTAGCCGACCCGAAGGCGTTATTGGCCTTCGAGTTCGGTGTTTCGACTTCCAGGGCCGGCCGGTACCCCTCTTTATTTCATCGTGCGGTAGTGGTGGTTAACGCTGGTGCGAAGATCATCTGTCGCGAGCGACTCACAGACTTCCACGAAGCGATCTCCCGAATTACCAGGGCGCTCTCGATCGAGTTTTCGCCTGTATCGGAGGCAAATCTCCAAGTTGAACCGGCCCTGGAGAAGTCCGCATTGGCTGAGGAGGTCTAAATTTTTGCGAACGGATCTTAGGCCATGCAATAATTTCTCTAATTCTTGGCTTTATAACTGCCGATAGGCATTCTATGTTCGGCCTATGTTATCTTTTAATGCTCGCAAACAAGGGCCCTCGGCCCGGTGTTTCTGTGGCTTCGACCGTGCTTTGTAAACAAGTCAGATCAGAATTGGGGTCCAAACCATGAGTCCTCGTGTTGACCTTCAACCTGACATCGAATCAGATCTGACCGAGGCTGACTCCGTCGCCGAAATCGAGATCGGTCGCGCAAGCGGAAATATCGTCAGTGTCAGCCCCGCCGCGGCAGAGGCGCTGGGCTATGACGTCACGGAATTGGCAGGCGTCAGCTTGTCGAGCATCGTTCATCCCGACGACGCCGATCTGGTTCAGGACGGCATCTCCATCTTTGGGGACTCGCTTGAGTGGACCGAACTCGAGGGGAACATTCTTTGTTAGACCGGAGACTATCGGCTTTT
>JAJYGZ010000111.1 GCA_021790495.1 Actinomycetes bacterium | reverse complement strand
TTATTTCCGGGTATTTTTCGGTCTCGAGGAAGTCGGCCGAACGGATATGGTTGTCGCGCATCTCCTGGCTGGTGAAGATGCTCGCGGATTTGATTACGGCCGAAACGGCCGAATCCGCAAGGTCTTCGGTGATGGTAATTGTGCCACTGAAGTCGTTGAATCGCCCCCGCACCTTGGAAACCACCATGTGTCGCACCACGACCTCGACGGTTGAGTGAATTGGATCGATGTTCCAGATGCCCGGCGTGAGGCCGAGTTCAGAAGATTTCATTGTTGCAGACATAAATTGTGACCCTTTCGTTGGCTATTACGCTGTAGTCGTTGTTGTGTTAAACTAGTTGCGAACGCAAATAATTCCCAATCGGAGAATAATGAACCTTGACTGATCTAGAGGAACTCTGGCTTGTTGCTCCCGAACAGCGGGCGTGGCGCAGTTTTATTCGGCTTGCTTCGCTGCTCATGGGCCGTCTAGATGCGGAACTAATCGAACGTCACTCCCTCACGCTTGCGGAATACGAGGTTCTGGCGCACCTTTCGACCGCTGAGGGTCTGTCCATGCGCATGTCGGCCCTTGCTGAACTCTGCTTGGTCTCGAGATCAGGTTTGACCCGACGACTAGACAGTCTTGTCGCGCGCCAATTCGTGGCCAAGGAGACTTGCGCGAGCGATCGACGCGGAACGATAGCTCGCTTGACAGCCTTGGGGATGTCGAGGCTGGAGGAAGCGGCACCGACGCACGTTGCGGGAGTGCGGCGATATTTGATCTCGGCCTTTACCGAAGCGGATTTGGATCGCTTTACACAGTACTTGAGTGCCCCGATCGGATTGCTCGAGCTGGCCAACGAATCGCTTCCCAGTTGCAGTTTGCCCGCGAGCGAGTGTCCCTAGCCGCCTCGTCTTGCCTATCCGTCTCGTTGAGATCGCTCATGAGAATGCCGGGTTGTCAGCCGCCGGAACGTCGCGGCTACCCTGAGGTGTTAGTCGTGGACGGCGCAATGGTTGACGAAGTGGTCGCCGTCGTTACATTCGTTGGAGAGCTGGTGCCACTAGTAGAGCCGGTCGTCGGCGGCGTGGTGGATGTTGACGTCGCACCAGTGGTCCCGGGCGATACCGAACTGCTCGACGTAGTTGGCGGGACTGAGCTAGTTGTTGCATCAATCGAGGTTGTCGTCGAAGAGGTTGAAGTTGTCGGGCTAGGCAGCGGTACCAGCGCTGGAATCGGAGGATGGTAGTAGACGCCCATAGCGTTTGCCTTCGATGGATGGATGTTGCCGACGCCTCCCCTGGCGAACGCTAGCAATACATTTGTGGTGATTCGGTCCGTTGCGGGATCGGGGCACAGACCGACGAAATTCGGGCATCCGCCCGCCAGGGTCGCTACCCAGTAGTTCGTCCCGGTCGCAAATACGCCGCCGCCTGACGGAGTGCTGTAGTAGGACATATCTGAAAAATATGGCCGATTTCCACAGAGAACCGGGGAGTGCGCGAGGATTTCTACATTGGCGGGATGGGGATCGTAGGGATTGAACTGGTCAAATTCCGAACCGATCAAGTGCGGTATCGAAGCGCCAAATCCCAAGCCGGTTCCCGAGAAGATCCAAGATCCCGGATCGGTGATGCGCATCGGGGCATTGACCGGATTGCACGCGTATTGAATGCCAATTAGCGAGCTCTCCGGGGATGGATCGGGGAAGGAGGGCCAGTTGGCTGTTACGTTCGCGTTGTCTTTGCCAAAGAGTGGGTCTTGGTAGGGATTTCGGTAATTAACTTCGATGCGATCGACGCCAAGCGGAGAAGGGTCCAGCCTGATGCGCCTAAAGATCGCGTTTGCCCCCAGGAACATCAAGCTTCGCCCGTTGTTGACGCCATCTTGGAGTGCTGAGCGCATCACGGTGGAATAGTATTCGTCGTGCCCAAGCGAAACCATGACGTTGTGGTTTAGTACTAGCTGCGGGTGCTCTTGAAGGTAGATCGAATTGACATAGGTGACGTTTAGGCCGAGCTTTTCGACCAGGGCTACTAGCGGCAATTCATTGCCCAGGAAGTCTCCTGATCCGAAGCCGAAACCAAAGTCGTATGGCCGGTCAAAAGACACCTTGGTTGCGCGAGAGCCATAGGCGAAGCTGGGGCCGTGGTACAGCGAGTAGCCCCCGTAGTTGTTGTAGGCTTGCCAGTCGGTGACGGCATTAATTACCGCGACGGCGGCGTTGGAATTTGGGTCTACGACTGTCAAGGGGATGTATTGCTGGCCACCGTTGCTCGCTAGGAGTTTTAGCAAATAGTCTCCAGGCACAAACGCGCTAGTGATCGTGAGATCGAAGCTTTTCTTCCAGTTCGAACACTCGGTGGTATTTGAGAGTTCCAACATCAGGCAGTTCGGCTGGAGCACGCCAGTTTGCACCGTTGAAGTCCAGACCAGTCGCGCAAGAAGGCCCTGGTACCACCCCATCCTAAAGGCCTCGATGGTGTAGGTCGCCGCCGGAGTTGATATGTAAAGGGGAACGACGTCACCAGGTGCGCCATATGTGCTTTGGGCAAACCCAGATATCATTCCAGGAACCTGCCTTCCGGTTATTCGCCATTGCGAGGTCCCCGGGAGCTTGTTCTCAGCTTGGATCTGAGCGGAAAAGAGTGCGCCAGGCTTAAGGTCGGGAAACGACCCATTTAAGTAGTGCGGCGCGGGATGGATGGTTTCAGGCGCCGCCGGGGGGCCGTTAAGGCCGACTGCGGCCCGCGATCCGCTACTTTGGCTTGATGGATGCGAACTGGCGAGTTCAAAAGTAGCGCTGGCTACAGCGGTAAAAAGCAGTGTTGTAGCGATAACGCCCAAAACGACGCCTCGCGTCGAGGTGCGCTTGCGGTGGGCGCCGCGGGTAAGCAGTGGTGGCATTAACGGCCCGACTTAGATTGATCGAATCTCAAGCGCGCAGCCGGACCAAATTTCGCCAACCCGAGATCGTTTGGGCGTCGGACCGATGCCAGACCGCCAAGAGTTGGGGCTTGCCCGCCGTGCGACATGTTTGGTGCTCTTGACGTTTGGGGTTCGCGCAGGGGATATTTCGATGGCAAGACTGACGGGTTCCATGCGATCATTGCAGGAGACGCTCTCGGAAATCGTCAAGATCTGCGAGGTTGACGCCAATCGAGGCCAGGTACCCGGAGGAACCGCCATGGTGTTGATCCAGCCACTCAAGCACCCGGGACATATTCGGCGCCTCGGCACTCATGACAACCTGGGGAAGCTCCTTTATCTGGGCCGCGATCTCGGGCGCCACCACCTCGAGCCACGAGATCATAGCCGCAACGGATTCGGAGGTCAGAGCGTAATCTTGCACAATCGAATCTCGCCCTACGCCGAGCGAATCCAGTATCAGCGCGGCGATAAGGCCGGTGCGATCTTTTCCGACGGCACAGTGAAATACGGCTGGCAACGAATGGGGGCTAAGGAGCAGATCAAAAACGGCTTTGATGCCGCGGGCACCTTCTATGAGCATTTGGGTGTAGCGGAAGAAGATGTATTCGTGTGCCCTGTCGCCTTTGGCGAGCGAGTGGTCTGCGGAGATGTCGATCAGCGAACTTTGAACATAGTCAACTTTAAGTCGGTCAACGGGGAAGGTACCGCGAACTTCAGCCTCTCTTGGAGTTCGAAGGTCGATGACCGTTCTAATGCCAAGGCCCTCAATGGTTTCAAGATCTCCGTCGCTGAGGCCCGAGAGGTTGTCGGAGCGAAATAGCATTCCGACACGCACCGTTTTGCCCGAGGAGGTGTCGTACCCGCCGAGATCCCGAAAGTTAAAGGCCCCTTCGAGTTCAACGCGGCGCCTGATCGGAATCATGGGTGTTTCGTACACTAGCAACTCCTGCAATTTACGGCCCCGACTAAGCACATATGCTCTGTGGTAACTCTTACCAAACTAGATCCAAA
>JAJYGZ010000354.1 GCA_021790495.1 Actinomycetes bacterium | reverse complement strand
ATATACGACTTTGGCGGTGGTGAAGGCATTTCGCAAGAGGGACTCGGCCGCCTTGTCCTGAGCGCTCACCCTCGCGCTAAGAAATGTCGGAACCGCGATTGTTACTAGGATTCCAATGATCACGACCACGACCATCAATTCGATCAGCGTAAAGCCATCTTCTGGTTGTCCGTGGCGGCCATCTAGCAGTTTGAGTGCACGCTTTAGTTTCACCCCGGTCCTTTCTAGTAAAACTAGATCTTGTTTTCGTACCGTGTCGCGGCGAACTTTAACTGAAGTTGCAACGCCACGTGGCCCCCTACTTGGATATTTATGGTAGTCAATGCCCGGTGCGCGATTCGCATTCCAGGCAAGTTGTTTTACATCTTGGGCATAATGGCCCGGAGGCGTGGCACGAGGGCCGAATCTAGAGTGTCAAATAACCTATGACACTGTATTTGATTCGACATGCCAAGGCTGGGGACCGCCTCGACGACCACACCGCGGATCGCGATCGGAGCCTCAGCAAAGCGGGGCGCGCCCAAGCGAAACAAATCGCCGAGATACTCTGCGCTACAAACATTTCAAGAATCATTGCCTCTCCATTTAAGCGCTGCGTCGAGACGGTGTCGCCACTCGCCGAAAAGCTTGAGCTGCGCGTCGAAGCGAGCGAAACTCTCGCCGAAGAGACCAGCCTGGCTGCACTAAATGCCCTGATTGAATCGCTTCGCGCAACCCAGGAAAACGCCGCCTTGTGCTCTCACGGCAACGTGGTTCCCGCCTTGCTACGGCTGCTTGGCGTCTATAGCCACGACACAATTTTGTGCCAAAAGGGCTCCATATACACCGTCGATCTGGCGACGGGGCAAGTGACCTACACGCAAACATCGCACTAAGCGCCAAAATGCTTGCCCGCGGGTGCACCTGAGTCGACTTTCGCAGCGCCTATTATTGGATTTCAGAATTTGATTGGCAGCGTTGACTCCGAAGACGACCTTCGCCGGAGCACAAGGGGGATCTCGTGGTCTTTGTGCAGAAATACCTGCTCGCACACTGGAGCGTCGACCCCCTCTTCGTCGTCATGACCGGAATTCCTGTCTATCTCTACTTCGCCGGTTACCGCAAACTTGAGCGGACCATCGCGCGCGGATCCAAGCGTCCATCCAAGGCGAGAAAGGGTCGCGCCTACTTGTTTGGAGGCGGCATCGCGATCCTGGTTATTGCGGTAATGTCGCCGATCGACTACTGGTCGGATCAATACTTCTGGGTCCACATGCTTCAGCACGTCATGATCATGGTGTATGCCCCGCCGCTAATCGTGATGTCCGCGCCCTGGCTGGTAATCTACCGCGGGCTGCCAGTCCAGTGGCGAAGATCGCTGGGACGAACCTTCCTGATCAGCCCTCGAACGTCCGTGCTTCGCGCCATTGGCAATTTTTTTATGCATCCGCTGGTGGGATTCCTGCTCTTTAATTTCGCCATGTACGCCTGGCACTTTCCGGCCCTGCTGGATCTCACCGAGAAAAATCGGCTGCTCCACAACTTCGCGCACTTCACCTTTGTCGCCGCGGGGATGCTCTTGTGGATCCATCTGGTGGACTCTCCGCCGATCAAACCCAGAATCACCCCGGAGATCAAGCGAATAGTCCCGATCTTTTTCACCACGGTTTCATCCTGGATACTCGCGATGATTCTCGGCTTCGCCTCCACGCCTTTTTACTCTGTTTATCAGCACATTCCAGGCAAACTGATGTCGGGAATGGCGGACCAGGAGATCGCGGCCTCGATATTGTGGGTGCTTTGCATGGAGCCTTTCACCTACGCGGCGATCGCCAATATCAAGAAGTTCATGGACCGCGAGGAAGATTATGACTACCATCTCACCCTCTTGACCGAGCAGGAAAAAGGGATCCGGCGCCGCAAACGCATCCCAGGGCTCTACTAAGTCATTCCAAAGCCTGATTGACGCACCGAGTCGGCACCGTCTCCCTAGAGCGAACCTAACCCGCTGAGTGCTTCAACCAGTGAAGCAATCATCGCGCTTCCCTGCTCGCGGGCAAATCCCAACACTTCGTGGACATCAAAACTCTCGTCGGCCGCATCCGAGATAACGCGAATCGATACCCAATCGCGTCCGGTAATATGCGCCACTTGCGCGACGGCAGCCGTTTCCATGTCCACGCATACCGCTTCGGGAAGCGTGCCAGTGATCTCAGCCTTGCGTGTCGCGCTGGCCACAAGCGAGTCGCCACTGGCAACGGTCCCAACCAATAGCTCGTAGCGCCCGTGGCCGAGAGCCTCGCGCGCGTCAAGCGCGCTGCGACAGCTCAACTTTGCGGCGTCGATGAGTTCGTCTGTGGCCCTAAAGGTTGCTGAGGACATTCCAGGCAAGATTCCCGGCCCGCGAAGCAGGGGTCGAAGGTCAAAGTCATGGTGCGCTGCGCCGCTCGAAACCACGACGTCGCCTGCGCCTAGGTCTGAGCGAAGCGATCCGGCCAGGCCCGAGACGATGAGAATTTGCGGATCAAAGCGAGCGATGACCTCAGCCGCGGCCAATGCCGCGTTGACCTTGCCGATTCCGGATTGACACAGAACTACATTCGACGAAGGGGTGCGGGCGAGAAATTGTCGAGCCCGCGAACCGTCCACCTCGCCCGCAGCGAAGTAACGGTCGCGCAAGACCGCGATCTCTTCTTCCATCGCCACGATCACCCCGATGGTCGGAGTCAGGTTGTCTTTGAACACGTCTCCCCACCTTATTACCCGGGCCGAGCGCATTTCGCCTTTGTCGCAGGACTGGGGCCGCCTCCCCGGGGCCTTGCAGCAAAAAAGACCTGCCGCGGCTCCAAGGGATAATTAACTTCTGTTTTCGCGACATGAAAACATAGACTTGTGCGATTATGCGAGTGCTTTCAGGAATCCAACCGACCGGACGCGTTCACCTCGGGAACTACCTCGGCGCGATACGGGGCTGGGTCGAAGATCAATACGTCAATGAATCGTTCTTCACCTTGGTCGATCTGCATGCAATAACGGTCGAACAGGAGCCCCGGGAGCTTTTTTCCGCGACGTTGGAACTGTTCGCGACGCTGATTGGCGCCGGGCTGGACCCAAATATATGCACCATCTTCGCTCAAAGCCAGGTCAACGAACACGCAGCTCTGGCCTGGCTCTTGGAGTGCACCGCGACCTTCGGTGAACTCGCCCGCATGACTCAATTCAAGGACAAAGGGCACGGGAGCCAAAACGTACGAGCTGGCCTATTTACCTATCCCGTCCTAATGGCCGCCGACATCCTTCTTTATAAGGCCGAGCGGGTTCCGGTGGGCGAGGATCAGAAACAACATCTGGAACTCACCAGGGATATCGCGATCCGATTTAATCGCCTCTACGGCCAAGTCTTCACGGTGCCAACGCCGGCGATTCCCAAGGTCGCCGCGAGAGTCATGGATCTGCAAAACCCGTCAAAGAAGATGTCAAAATCGTCAAGCACCACCCTCGGGTTGATCTACATATCGGACGGAGCCGACGAGATCAAACGCAAAATCTCAAAGGCGGTCACCGATACCGACAACAAGGTCGCCTACGATCCGATTGGGAAACCGGGAATCTCGAACCTGTTGGAAATATTCGCAGCGATTAGCGGTCGCGCGCCCGATTCCATCGCCGAGGACTATGCCTCCTACGGCGCCCTCAAGTCCGATCTGACCCAGTTGATTGTCGCGACGCTTGAGCCGATTTCAAAGCGCACCAAAGACCTCCTCGACGATCGAGGCGAGCTTGGCAGGATCATGGCCGCCGGATCAGGAAAGGCGCGCGAAATCGCAGCTGATACCCTGGACTCAGCCAAGGCTGCGATGGGTTTCGTAACAGCCACCAGCACGTTCAAATAGTTGGTTGCTAAAAAAGAAGCCAAGCCGAATTTGACGGATCTTAGGTCTGTAGAAAA
>JAJYGZ010000292.1 GCA_021790495.1 Actinomycetes bacterium | reverse complement strand
CAGTGTGTGATGTGAATATAAAGATCTAAAGTGGGCACCGGCCACCCGGTTGATCGATTGCATGGCTCAGCAGAGATACTCTTCAAAGAAGGCCACGCTACCGCCATCCAGGCGAGCGGTGATCATGTATTGGTTCTCTTGCAATGTGGTCTGGAGGATCTCGCCCTCTGAGTGCAGCCTCGCCAGAACCTCACCGCTGGAGTACGGTATCGCGAGGTGATAGATCTTGCCCCGCTCGCGAACCAAATAGGCGATCCTCTCGCGAAGAGCCTCCAGTCCCATGCCGGTCGTGGCCGAAACATAGACCGCGTCGGGAAACTCAGCTTTTAGCGACTCGACATCGGCGACCATGTCGCACTTGTTTACCACCAACAGCTCTCTCAGCCCGACCGCCCCGATTTCGGTGATTACCTCGCGCACCGCGCGCACTTGGGCCATGGGATCGGCCGAGGTCCCATCCACAACGTGAACCAAAAAGTCTGAGTCGACCACCACTTCGAGCGTCGAGCGGAAGGCCTCGATGAGTTGATGAGGCAGCTTTCTGATAAAGCCCACCGTGTCAGAGAGCAGGAAAGCCTCGCCACCGGGCAAGGACATCCGCCGGGTCCGCGTGTCTAGAGTAGCGAAAAGGCGGTCGGCGACATAGGCGTCCGCTTCGGTCAGGGCGTTTAGCAGTGACGACTTGCCGGCGTTGGTGTAGCCGATCAAGGAAGCGTTCTGCACTCGGCTGGCGGTTCTCGCCTTGGCCTGCACCTCACGGGTGCGCTCGAACTCCTTGAGCTGGCGCCCGAGGCGCGAGATCCGCTCCTGGATCCGCCGACGGTCCTCTTCAAGTTTGGTCTCGCCAGGACCGCGGGTTCCGATTCTTCCCGCCTGCTGCGAGAGTTGTTGGCCCCGGCCGCGCAAACGCGGGAGGCGGTAGTTGAGCAGCGCCAGTTCCACCTGGGCCTTGCCCTCCATGGAGCGCGCATTTTGGGCGAATATATCTAAGATAAGCGCGGTCCGATCGATTGCGGTTCGGCCGAGGATCTTCTCCAAGTTGCGCTGCTGGGCCGGAGATAGCTCGTCATCGAAGATGACGGTATCGCAGTCGGTCATATAGGAGAGCTCTCTGAGTTCGTCGGCCTTTCCCTTGCCGATAAAGTAGGCCGGATCCGGTGACGAGAGCCGCTGGGTGATCGATCCCACCACATCCGCACCCGCGGTCTCAACGAGAAGGGCGAGTTCGACAAGCGACTCTTTCACCGAGTTGGGTGAATCCCCGGGAAAAACCACTCCGACGAGCACGATCTTTTCCCTAAAACTACGTTCAATTAACGTCATTGACGCTGGTTAACCATCATTTCCTAACTCTCATATAAAAGCTGCGCCGCCGGAGAAATCGTGGCGACAAAGCTACTCGGGCCCACTAGCAGCATCGTTTCGTTGTCCGGATCCCTCTTTAGGACAAGAACCCCGCCAGGGTTTCGAACTGCGACTGCCGGCCCGCTAAGACCTTGGTTGATAAGCAGATAGGCGCTCGCTGTCGACCCGGTGCCGCACGCCAAGGTGATCCCGGCACCACGCTCCCACACCCGAAGATCGACCTCGCCGGGGGTGGTACTAAGCGAGACCCATTCGATATTGATTCCGTGTTCATAGCGGGCCTCGATGACAGGGCCCAAAACGGCGAGGTCCAGGGTATCGAGATCCACTCCGCCGAGCGCACCTTCGAGCTGAGCAAAGGGCACAAATACCAGATGGGGATTGCCGATCTCTAACTCGGTTCCCAGATAGTCGACGCCGCCAAAGTTCTCCGCAATTGAAAACGGCGCGCCAAGATAAGAGACCTTGCCCATCTCGACTTGGATGTGAGCCAAATCCCCATCGGCACGCCCTTGAGCTTGGACTTCTTTGACTCCGGCATCTGTTGCAATGTCGAATCTCGGGCTGGCGATCAGACCGCGGCGCCAAAGAGCGTGCGCGAGGCAGCGGATACCGTTTCCACTCATCTCGGCCCTGGTTCCGTCGGCGTTATAGAGCATCATCGTCGCGCTTTGGGGCGGCCCGGGGGTGATGGCGGAAATTATCAGGCCATCGGCGCCAATGCCGAAGCGCCGGTCGCAGATTCTGCGCACGTAGTTCTGATCGAGGCGCTCGGGCGGCGCATCGACAACGCCAATGAGAAAGTCGTTTCCCAAAGCCTCAAATTTATCTAGCTCGAAGTTCGGACTCATTGTGCTTAACGATAGCCTCCGCCGACATGGATTACCGGAATAGCCAAGCAACGCCGACCCGACGCGCTTTGGCTGCGATAGATTCCGAGTTCGAAGAGGTCTGCAAGTCTTTGCCAAGAATTCACTTCCGCTTTCCCGGCGGTTTAGTTGCAGCGGCTTTACTTGGTTATCGAGAGAGGCGATGAAACAGCGAAGTGAGCGCTTGGGGTTGAGGGAAAGCACCCCTCCTAAGGCCCCCGGCATAAAAGCGGTCCACGCTGTGGAGCTAGGCGAGACCCCTTGACCCCATCTCCGGGTGGTCTCGCTTGGCTCGTCTCGCCCTCAAGGATCAAAACCAGGCGACGACCTCGAAGTGTCGCCGCTTCGCCCCCCAGATCACACCTCGAACCCGCGGAATTGCCTAGCCAATGTGTCGGATCCGGCGAGGTGGGCGAAATACGCGCCTAAGCGCAATCGCCCGAGGCAGGCCAACACAAGCAGCATCTGCTGGGCGACAGATGAGGCGCCTTGGGCCATGTCGCAGCCAACCTTTCCCAGTAGCTCGTGCTGTGGCGCCACTTCCCCGGGCATCGGCGACGGTACCGTTGCCCGGAGCTGATCCAAACGCGATCAACGTGGGAAAATAGCGTGATCATCGGTATCGTCGCACATCCAATACACGAGCTCTTAGGCGATCTTTGCGGTGCCAATTGGAAGTTGCCGAAGTATCCGCATCAAGGAGAAAGCGGATCCCAAATCGTCAATCAAAAAAGCGAGGCGCAAAGCGGGCCCGGAGCTCGAGAGATCCGGTTTGAAGGCGGATCGAAAGTGCGAATGAGACGGTTGTGACCAAGCGATGCGACCCTACATCTCTTCTTGAATGCATCGGTTGCCTCCGGCCCGCTTGGCCTCGTACATGAGATGGTCGGCACGGCGCAACAAGGCGTCGGGATCGGCTTCTCCGCCGCAGTAATAGACAACCCCGATCGAGGCGGTGACCGATACGGTCCGGCCAGGAGTGCCAAGTTCCACCGGCAAGCGAATCGCTTCATTTAGGCGGGCTAGCACCGCGTCGCTGTCGGCAACGCTTTCGAGATCGCTGAGCAAGCAGACGAATTCGTCGCCTCCCATTCTCGCCACCGAGTCGACTTCGCGAAGCGCCTCGGTAATCCTTGACGCCATACCGACCAAGAATCGATCGCCCCCGCTATGCCCGAAGGTGTCGTTGACAGGCTTGAAGTTATCCAAATCCAAATAAGCCACGCCGAGCATCCCTCCCCGACGTCTCACCCCCGCCATGGCGTCGGCGATCTTTTCGGCCAGCAAGCTGCGATTCGGCAGCTTGGTAAGCGCATCGTGATAAGCGAGATCAGCCAACTCGTCCTGTTGGCGAACAATATCGGAGATGTCGGAGAACATAGTGAGGATATTGGGCTCCTCTCGCCCTTCTACTTGCAGCGAGTTCACGTGGACATAAGCCGGGAAGATCTCCCCCGATTTATGTTGGGTCCACAGAGTGCCGCTCCAGCGACCCGTCTTGGCAACGCTGCGATACAGCTCCTCGAGGATCTCGGCCGAGTTGGTGCGAGAAACCATTTTCGTCAAGTCGGTCTTCAGCGCCTCTTGGCGTGAAAAACCGGTTGCGCTACAATAAGCGGGGTTTACGTCAAGCGCGGCGCCTTTTCCGTTGGTAATGATGATGGCCTGGGGCGACGTCTCAAAAACCACTGCGGCAGATC
>JAJYGZ010000076.1 GCA_021790495.1 Actinomycetes bacterium | reverse complement strand
TGACACCGCACCTAGAAGAACTCATTTCGGAAGTCGAACTTGAACTTCATGACGGGCAAGCAAGTAGACCTTTTGACGACGTTGAGGATTTTCTACAAGATCTCAAACAATAGTTTCCCAGTGATCATTAAATACCTTCCAAAATTCAAGAAGCAATATAAGAAGCTGCCTACGGCTTTCCAGCAGCAGTTCGATGACCGATTGCGCCTGTTCGTTGTGGACCCTACTGACCCCAGCTTGCGCATACATCCATTGCTGGGTAAATTTGCGGGATATTGGAGCATCAATATAAACGGCGACATCCGCGCCCTATACCTAATCGAAGCAGACACTGTAATTGTCTTTGCTTTGATAGGGACCCACAGCCAATTGTACGGGTAGGCAACCCAGAAAAAGCAGACACATTCTTTAGGCCGCGGGTGCGACTTTGGCTAAGGCTAGCTCGAAGCGGCATCTGCTCGAGGTTGACAATTCCTACTCATGATGTTGTAGTCCGGCGCTTTGGAAGCTAAGCGCCGGTCGGCCGCATTGCTGGCGACAGTTTCCCAAGAGCATCTCGCACAGCAAAGATCGTAGGCCATCGAGAATGTTAGATAATTCGATTTGCGCCGTCGGCATCGAAGAGCACCAAATGGCCGAAAGCTCTTGGGGGCGATTCCGTCGTAGACTAAAATATTAGTTCATGAAGACGCTGTCGCTATCGGAAGTCAAAGCTCGGTTTTCCGAGATCGCTGACGAGGTCGATCGTACCCACGAACGCGTTCGTGTTACTCGCAACGGTCGGGATTTCGTTGTCCTACTGTCGGCGGAGGATTTCGAGTCCTTCGAGGCCACCATCGAGCTGCTCTCGGAACCCGAGTCCATGGCACGTATCGACGAAGCACGAGCTGATATTGCTGCGGGCGACATTATCACCGGCGACGAGATGGCAGCACTGATGCAAAAGCGCCGTCAACACGAGAGCCCTAGTGCCTAAACGGGCCAGCGACTCACCCAAGAAGCCTTACCGATTGATCCTCGCTCTGGGTGCCCGCAGAGCCTTTGTCGAGACTCTTCCCGCCGCGGTCGTTTTCGCTGCCTGGGAGCTTATCTCCGGGCCACTCGTAGCCGACCCTCATCTGGTCGGGGCTGCGCTTCGCGCACCATTTGAGGGCCATCGATCCGCTCGACGCGGCCAATACAGGGTTCGCTATCGAATTGACGAGGAACGTCACGAGATCCAGATCCTTGATATTGAGAACTGGTGGGATTTGTACCGGGCCTAACTTGGGTAAGCCCGTCATTCGTGTACAGCTTTTGGGGAAGCTGCCTCAAATGCATCGAAATTCTCATTGGGCCTGCCCGAAGGCAGGGATGACAGCATCAGCATCCGCGCGGCGCCTTGACGTGTATCGTGGCGCAGCGCCGCACTTCGACATGTGGACCGTTACCTTCCGATCAGCCTGGATCCTTGGTTCCCTGAACTAGCTGTTGGCATCGGTGCGCGCGGTCGGCTATCAGATCAACCAGCCGCGCGGTTATCGGCCGGTCTAGCGCCATGATTTCCCCATCGAGTGCGGCACTGGAAAACGCGTCTGGAGCCAATTGGGCGAGATGAGCAACCCGATCGACAACCATGTCAATATCAAGTCCAAGATCCTTGGCTGCGCCAGGCCACGTGTTTCTCTCTGTGTGAACGAAATAGCTGCCGCCAACTTTCATCGCCATCCGAAGCTTTTTTTCGTGTGATCCGTAGGGAAGCTCCGACGCGAGATCATAAAGAGGTGCCAGCCGGACCTGGTCCCGCGATAGGAGTACTGAATAGTTTTTGCCATGACCATCTGTCCCTGCAATGAGCCAATTCCAAATCATCGCGTCCAGGAATTGGGTTACCGCATTTTCCGCAATTCTCGCTGGCATTACCTGGCGCAACAGCTTCGCGACGTCTAACGGTGCTGGCCCTCCTTCGTTCTGGTACTTGCGAGAGGGAGGTATGCCGCGCGCCTGGCAAATGTCCTCTTGGTGAATCCGAACAATCTCAGATCCATTCGTCTTTCTGTCGTAGCGGTCGATGATGATCGCGGACTCATCGTTGAAGCGAACGACGCGGCTTTTCGCTGCCAGAAGGCCGCAACGCCGGGCGGCATCGAGACACAGGTGCTCGTTGAGATGATGGTCATCAAAGCCGGCAATTCCTGGTTTGAAAATGTGGGTCGTGGGAATTCTTCCAGACGGTACGCCCCACCGGCCGTATTGTCCGAGTATGGCCGTCTTGGCCTGCGCACCGGCCAAGCTGAACTGTCCCGCGAAGGTCTTTCCCAGCCATGCGGTGGAATCCTCTCGAAGGTCTCGCAATCGTTCGGCAATTTCAGCGTCGCTAAGCCAGTTAATTTTTCCGGCACTCCCCAAGAAATCGCCGACGCGTTGTGGCGCGACAAAACTGATCGCGCCCGCGCAGTCTTCACCAATTGGTGTCGACAAGAGCGAAAACGGTGAAGTCGAGACCTGAAATTCCCGCGACCATCTTGAAATCACGGCATCGTTATCCGGCAAAAGTCCCGACAGCCACGGCGAAATAACGTTGTCGGAATACGACCGAAGCTGGGTTGGCATCGACAGCGAAATGGGGGTTGCGTTTGGGATGTTTCGGTATTCATCGGTGTAGACAAAGCGCAGTTTCTCGCCTTTGAGGCGCTTTAGGTTGCCGACTATCATGCCGTCCATAACCACAAGAAGCTCGTCGGTCGTCATGCTCGGTACTCGCTGAGAAGATCATCCAGATCCCACGGCCCGCCAACACCGTCACCCACGACGGGCTGATCCCCGTGAATCTCAAGGCGAAAGTCAAGTGCCTCAAGCAGCCGCAGGACCAGGCCAATTTCGGCGGTAGGCCTTCCGGCCTCGAAATAGCTGATCCATGTGGCGGAAACCCTAGCCCGTTGAGCCAGGTCCGCCTGAGTAAGGCCAAGATCTTTTCGACGACCTCGCACTGCAAGCGCCAGGTCTCTTACGGTATTGACTCTCATGCCTTCCATCCAATCCGCGAGACTGCAGCAGTCTTGGTGTCAACGTACATTGATAGTGTATCTTCCTCACATACGTTGATATTACTAGCTCTATCAATGTACATTGAGATGGGCAAATTAAACGTTTGGCAACTGACCTGTTCCGTTGGGCATCGTTATGGCGGACCATAAGGTCAATCGAGCAGTATGTCTAGGCTGAAATTCCCAAGCGCTGCCTACATGGACCCGCCTGGAGACCGGATAAGCCGTGTCGGGCTCCGGTGCAGGCAACGCCGAAATCTTGGGGATCTGGGTGGTGCGAGAGTCAAAGAGCGTCAGCGGCGCCAGTCCGATTGGCGTTGCCCTGCCGCGCTAAGGTGACAAAGCTTGATCTCCTAGTGGCCAGCTCGGCAATATTTCACCCTCTGGCCGTGATAATCCGTCTCGCCCCTCCAAGTTCGCCCAATTAGCCCTCACGGAAATATCGGCGTCGAGAGTGGTTCCGACGGTTCCCATGAGCGTCACATCGTTGGCGTATGCTAATTTGTGGAGGTGGCCTGGACCTTCGGGTGTCTCTCTGGCTTAGCCAAAAAGCGCGTGGGTCTGAGTGCCAATGTGGTCTTTGGCTTCAGTCCTATCAGAAGTCTAGATAAGTTGGAATCGTCGAGGTGCCCGTGAACGAGTCGAGACTTGATGTCCGGATTGAAGGGCAACCCGGCGCAATCCCAGCCCGGGCGTTCCTCGAAGTTCTGAGTACAGCTATCGACCTGCTGGACGATCTGGATCGCGCCGAGCAACCGTCTGCCAAACTGCCAGGTCGGTGGCTGATCGCTGAACTTCGCAACGAAAGCGCTACCGCGGCGTTGCGTCGCGCGGGCTTTCCCGAATCGCAGTCGCCCCTGCGACTTGTCGATGGCATTGGCCAGCTTGGCCAATCAGAGGGGTTGCCACC
>JAJYGZ010000114.1 GCA_021790495.1 Actinomycetes bacterium | reverse complement strand
CGCATCGCTTCGAGGACGCTCTTGGCGGGGTCTATCCGATCGCACGGCTTGACGAGGATCGTTTTGGCCTTCTATGTCTCGGGGTAGTCGAATCCAGTCAAGTTGACATGGTCACCAGGACCTTGAGATCGATTCTTGACTCCCCGGTGGTGGCTCCCGACGGCGAAGAGGTTGTGGTTACGGCCTGCGTCGGAGTTGCGCTGGCTCTGGATCCGACCCTCGAAGCCGAGGAGCTGTTTTCGCGGGCAGTTATCGCCAAGAACCTGGCAAAGCGGCGTGGCGCCTCCAAGGTGGAATATTTCGTCGAGAGCGCGGTCGCAGATAACTTTACCTTTGACCCGAGAACCCATCGCAGTTTCGAGAACGAAGTACGCAAAGCGATCGATTCCGAAGCTCTTGTGGTGCTCTTCCAACCGATTTATTCCCTTGATACCGGGCGCATTGGCGGTGTTGAGGCCCTGGTGCGTATGCAACATTCCGAGCGCGGCCTGATATCGCCTAATGACTTCATTCCAGTGGCCAAGGAGATCGGCCGCCTGCCGCGTCTCGGTTCGCAAGTGGCGACCAAGGCGTTCGACGCTCTTTCGAGCTGGCGGAGAACATATCCTGCGGTTCGCATGACGCTTGGTATCAATCTTTCCGGCGACGAGTTGGAAGAGCCGGAGCTTATCGACGAGCTCGTCTCGCGGTTCGACTCCCTCGAATTTGACAAGGGGGCGGTCTTCATCGAGATCGGAACCGTCTCGAGCGACCCGGATGCGACGTGCCACAAGTCGATCGTTCGTCTTGCTGAGGCGGGCGTCGCCCTGAGTGTCGATGAGTTTGGCGCCGGCACGTCCGCCCTGGGACTGTTTTCTCGCTACGAGGTTTCGCAGGTAAAGCTGGACCGTTCTTTGATGCTCGGCCTGAATGAGACCGGGCGCTCGTTCGGCGTGCTGTCGGGCCTGGTTTCGCTCGCCCATTCCCTCAAAGCTGAGGTCATCGGGATAGGCGTTGAGCGGGCTGAGCAGATTCGCATGATGCGTCGTTTGGAGATCGACCGAGTTCAGGGCTTTCACCTCGGACAACCGATGGAGAAGGACCAGGTTGATACCCAGCTCGAACTTATTGCCGAATAGCGCGGGGCATTCGGGCTAGGCGCCGCAAGGTTGGATTTCTCAAAACGTCCTAGACTGTCGGAAAAGCCGTTTACTAGCAAACTTGATTGGTTTCATCCTTGCTTTTCCTTTATTTTCAGACGCTGGCATTTGCGGGCGGATTCAACTGGCTAGATTTGGTCATTCTGGTGGGAGTCGGGTATGCGGCGGTAAGAGGAGCGCAGCTCGGAGCAGTTGTTCAACTCGGATCATATGGCGGCTTTTGGGTGGGCCTTTTCATCGGCGCTTTCATTGCTCCTCGAGTCGCTTCCCAACTGTCATCCGGTTTGTTGCGAAGCGCAGTTCTACTGCTAATAATTTTTGGCTGCGCGTCGGTGGTTGGCGGTCTCGGACGTCATCTCGGAAATCTTGTTGGCGCGCGCCTGTTTCGCTACCACCTGGCTGGCATCGACGCCGGGGTTGGAGGCGCTGTCGCGGTGATCGCGACCTTGCTAGTGGTATGGATTATCGCTTCGATCGTGGTCAATCTCCCATTTGCCACGCTCTCGTCGCAGGTCGCCACCTCGAGGATCGTCAAAACCGTGACCAGGGCCCTTCCTCCAACGCCGACCGTCTTTTCGCGCATTCAGGCTTACGTCGATTCCGCCGGTTTTCCGCCGGTATTCGCGTCGTTGCCTCCCAGCATCTCGGGTCCGGTCGGCTTGCCGAGCCAGGCGCAAGTCAATGCGGTTGTGGCGAAGGTGCAGAACTCGGTGGTCAAGATTGAAGGCATCGGCTGCGGTCAGATCCAGGAGGGGTCGGGCTTTGTTGTTGCCCCCAACGAGGTTGTGACCAACGCGCACGTAGTCGCGGGGACTCATAACATATCTATATATGACGGTGCCGGCCAGCATCCGGCCGTAGTCGTTGCGTTCAACCCCGAACTCGACATTGCGGTGCTGCGTACCCAAGGGCTCAATGACGCCGTATTGCCGATGAATACAACCGTCCAAGGCCGGGGAGAGATGGGCGTGGTGCTTGGGTATCCCGGAGGCGGGCCACTTACATCTTCCTCCGCGGGCGTAATGGATGCCTTCGAAGCCCAGGGGCGCGACATTTACAACCAGGCAATCACCGATCGTTTGGTGTATGAACTCGAGGCGATCATTAGGCCGGGAAATTCCGGTGGCCCGCTCCTGGACATGTCTGGCCAGGTGATCGGGGTAGTCTTCTCGCGTTCCACTACAAATCCCGACGTAGGGTTCGCCTTGGCGATGCCGGCGGTTGTCCGCCAGATCGATGCCGCCAACAGCGCCACCTCTTCGGTGGGTACCGGAAACTGCGCGGCATAGCTTTGGCGCCCAGTCCATTTATCTGCAGGTTCGATTAGTCTTTAGGGTTCCGTGGATATGCGAGACCTCGCATCTGTTCCGCAAATTCCATTTTTCAGGGAGATCTTTTGATTAGCGTTTCGGGACTGACCGTTGAGGTTGGCGGCAAACTTATCGTTGAAGACCTCAACTTTTCCCTCAGTGCCGGATCCAAGGTGGGTTTGGTAGGGCGTAACGGTGCGGGCAAGACAAGCCTTCTCAAAGTCATCGCCGGCGCTACCAAGGCGTCAAAGGGCACAGTTGCGGTACAAGGAAATATGGGCTATCTGGGACAAGATACCCTTTTTGACCGCGCCGCCACACCGATTGCCGCCCTTTCGCGAGTTCTCGCCGGGCGCGATCTCGGTGAGCTCGCCGCCAAAATGGAGAGGGTGCGCGCCAGTCTTGAGACCGACCACAGCGAGAAGAACATACACCGCTACACGCGACTGATTGAAGAGTTCGAGCACCGCGACGGATACCGCGCCGAAGGTGAGGCAAAGGCGCTGTTGGCGGGGTTGGGGCTGAAGGAGGATCGTTTCCATCTCGCACTCACCGAGATCTCCGGTGGAGAACGCCGACGGGTGGAGCTCGCGAGGATTCTTTTCGGCGGATCTGAAGTTCTCCTTCTAGACGAGCCCACCAACCACCTCGATGTCGATGCTAAGAGCTGGCTTTTAGGGTACTTGAAGAGTTATCCAGGAGTTCTTGTGGTGGTTAGCCACGACTTGGAGTTATTAGATGAGTCGATCAATAGGATCTTTCACCTCGAGCGCGGGAGCGGGGATGGAGATTTGATCGATTTTCGCGGCAACTACAGCTCTTACCAGAGGGCGATTTCCGAACGGCGGCGCCAGCAGGCCCAGATCGCTCGTCGCTCAATGGAGGAGCTTACCCGTCTGACTCGTCTAGCGGACTCGATGCGCCATCAGACGGCGTCGCGTGCCCGAGTTGCCAAGTCGCTTGACTCAAGAGCCGAGCGAATCCGCGAGACGATTGACGAGACCCCGCAAAAGGGGAAGAGTCCGAAGGTGACGGCAAAGATGCCCGAACCGATGCCGTGCGGACGGATCGTCGTAGAAGCGACTGGCTTATGCAAGGGATACGGTACCCATACGGTCTTCGAGGATGTCGAATTCGTGATCGAGCGCGGCGAGCGCTTTTTAGTCGCAGGACTCAACGGAGCGGGAAAGACGACCCTGCTGCAACTCCTTTCGGGCCGATCCGAGACCGACCTCGGCTCGGTTGTCTACTCTGACCGCGTTAGCGTCGGATATTTCGCCCAAGAGCACGAGGAACTTGATTTCTCTGCGTCGCCGCTAGATCAAGTCATCGCCAAAGGCTTGCCCCTCACCGACGGCTTGGCGACCCTGGCTGCGTTCGGCCTGGCTGGCGAAGTGGTGCGCCAGCCCTCAGGCACGCTTTCGGGCGGCGAGAAGACCAAGCTCGCCTTGGCTCTCCTAGTCGCGGGGCGTCATAACCTGCTTCTCCTTGAC
>JAJYGZ010000364.1 GCA_021790495.1 Actinomycetes bacterium | reverse complement strand
CGGCGGTCTGGTTGGCCTTGAACCCCCCTTTGACCCATTGAGCTATATTTTGGCCCGTCGACAAATTGCCCCCGAAACTCTTGCGCAACGGTGCTTTGCGAACGCCGGTGTAGAGGTGTTGATGGTCGATACCGGGTACAACAGCAGCCAGCTCGCTTCTTTAGCGCAACTCGGGACTCTCTCCGGGGCGCAAGTTATGCCAGTCGTCCGCCTTGAATCGCTGGGCGAGCAGGTCCTCGCCGCCAGTCTCGACGCGGCGGCGTTTTTCGACGACTTCAACGCTGCGATTTTCGATGCGGCCCAAGATGCCGTTGGGCTGAAGTCGATCGCGGCTTATCGCTTTGGTCTGGACTTGGAAGGGGTCATGCCAACGCGCGCGCAAGTCGAGGTTGCGGCGCTTGAGGTCATTCGGGATATTCAGGCTGGCGGAATCGGTCGCATCGGCAGTCGAGTGCTTTGCAGTTTTATGGCACACGCGGCGATCGAGGCGACCGGATTGCCGTTGCAGTTTCACGTCGGCTACGGGGACCCTGATCTTCAGCTAGACAGATGCAACCCCGCGTTACTAACTCCCTTTGTTCGGCGTGCAGATGCCCTTGGCGTGCCGGTGGTGCTCCTTCACTGCTATCCGTACCATCGTGAAGCGGCGTACCTCGCCCATAGTTTTTCCAACGTCTACATCGACCTGGGACTCACGATGAATTTCGTCGGGCACAATGCTTCGCGAATTTTTGCTGAAACCCTCGAACTCGCTCCGTTTGCCAAAGTTCTCTACTCCTCCGACGCCTACGGCCTCTCGGAGTTGCATTTTCTCGGTGCGTCGGCTTTCAGGAGATCGGTCGATCACTTTCTCGATTCGCTGAGAGAGCGCGAGCTGGCGAGCGGATCCTACCTCAGGCGACTTGGGTTGATGTTCGCCCGAGATAATGCAACGCGGGCCTATCGACTATGACCGGTTGTCCCTAGCAACTTGGGCACCTGAAAAGTGAGCTTGCTTAGGCAGGCTCGTATTTGGCTGCTGCGATGTTGGAAGAGTTCTCCGTTTTGGATGAGTCGAAAGAGGACAAGAAGCAGTAGCGGTCGCCGCGCACGGTAGTTTCGCGGTGCTCCAATTGCGCTTGTCCGACATAGGTTGTCCGTTGTATAGAAAACGCCGCAGTTGGCTCGTCGCAGCCCAGCAGGTCCATCTCCTCTTGAGTAAGTATCACCGGCGAGAGGCGCTCTTCACCCCGATCGGGAACTATCTGCGCGAGTTTCTCCAGCTCGTCGTAGAGGCCGGTGTGCTCGAAGTTGACCGAGAGAAGTGGGGAGGCGAATTTCATCGGGATGAACACTTTGTCGATCGCGACTTCGAGGGGGCCGGCGAAGCGAAGTCGCTCGAGGTGAAAGAACGGATGATCGTCGGCGATCTTGAATTCGCGAGCCAAGGTGGGGAGAACCACGGTGTTTTGCACCAGCACCTTGGAACCTTGGGTATGGCCAGCCTTTTCCAGCTCACGAAAGAGAGAGTAGACCGTTCCCAGCTGCTGCTCGAAGCGCGCTTCGGTCAGCACCGTTCCCCGTCCGCGGTGGCGAACCACGACTCCGTTTTGCACGGCCTCGCGCACGGTCTGGCGGGACACCTTGTACTGCTCGATCATCTCCTTGTCCGTTGGGAAACGACCGGCGAACTCGCCGGCGGAAATACGTTGCTTCAAGTCTTCAAGTAGTTGTGCCCAAAGTGGCAACGGGCTTTGGCGATCCAAGATTACTCCTCGGTGATTCGTACAAATCTAATCTAGATAAAGAGCTCGGTGTGAGATTGGGACCTGCGACTTATTTCGTAGCTTTAATTTTTTACTCGGCATCTAATTCAAGCCATGCCAGCGCAATCGCTTGCCATTTGGTTATCCCACGTCTTGACCGAGCGCGCGGCTTTAGATATTCATCATGCGGGCCGCGTTGTCGTAAAGCACCTGGCGCATCCAGTCGTCTCCCAATCCTAAGTTGACTAGCGCTGTGATCTGATCCGCATACGGATAAGGAATATTGGGAAAGTCGCTGCCGAGTACTATTCGATCGGCCATCTCGGCCAGGCGCGCTCGTAGCGGGCGTGGAAAAGGGGCTTTTGATTCGGTAAAGTCGGTGAACACCATCGTGGTGTCGAGATGAACATTCGGAAACCTTGTCGCGAGGTCGAGGAAGGCGCCGTAGTCCGGATTGCCCATATGGGCGATCACGGCAACTAGCCGGGGGAAATTGCCTAGCACCTCCGAAAAGGGTACTATGCCGGTGAACTTCCCAGGCGTGGGACCGGCTCCGCAGTGAACAATTACGGGCACCCGTTCTTCTTCGAGCACTTGCCACACCGGCTCAAGAAGGGGATCGCGCGGGTCGTAGCCTCCCACCTGGACGTGCGCTTTGAAGAGTTGGGCACCGGTGGCGATCGCTGATCGAACGTAATCTTGGGCGCCAACCTCGGGGTAGAAAGTGGCGCAGTGAAAGCTCTGCGGATTGGCTAAAGCGAACGACGACGCCCATTCATTGAGCCAGACCGCCATATCTGCCTTGTGCGGATACGAAAGCGCGCCGTATCTGAGCACGCCGAGGTCTCGCAACAAGCTGACTCGTTCCGCTTCGTCTAGCTGGTACTTGACGACCCACTGAGCGCCAACTAGTGGCCCAGCGTGCTCAAAGTATCTCCAGACTTTGCGCATAACGTTATCGGGCATGAAATGCACATGGATGTCTATGATTCCTTCGAGTCCGATGCTGGCGAGGTAAGTGCGGATATCGGCATCCGCTAGCGAAAGATTATCAGACAACCTTGCTCCTTTTCTTAGGCGAGCTGCTAGTGGTGGTGACTAGACGGAAAGGCGATGGATATTGGGCGTCCTTGTCTGTCCTCGTAGCTGGGGATTCTCTTGCGGTAGATGCACAAGTCGCAACTCATGTGGACCTGGCCTTCTTCGGCTCAAGCGATCTGGCGATGCATTAATTCGACTAATACTGGGTGCGCTCCAAGGGTGGATACCACCTGTACGTCGATAGCGGTCCGCGTCGTACCCCAGTGGCGGGATTGATCCGTGATCCGATCCGGAAGTGCGCCTGGGAAGAGAAAATAAGGCATTACGACGATCCGGCGGGCTCCGAGGCGATAAAGGCGCTCCAGCCCCTCGGCGACCGATGGCTTGGCCAAGGAGACGAAACAGCATTCGAGTAAGGGTATCGAGTAGAACTCCTGCATCAAACGGCCGGCCTTGAATAGATCTGAGTTGGCATCGGGGTCCGTCGCCCCTCGACCGACCAGCAGCACGCCGGTGTCACTAGTCGTCGCTGTCTGCGATAGGGCTTCGGCTTGGCCCAGGGCTCCATTGAAGAAAGCCTCAAGCAGTTCAGGGGTTACGCCGAGGTGGTCGCTATAAGTGAATTTCACAGACGGATAAGCAATGCGAGCCATTTCGACCGCACCTGCTATATCGGATTTTGCGTGACCAGCCCCGAAAAGGACTAGGGGAACCACGGTGACTTCGTGAACCTGTTCGTCGATCAGATCGTGCAGGCCCGCCTCGATATCGGGTTGCGCAAGTTCGAGGTACCCGTATCCGATCTTGCGGCCGTCAACGGAGAGCCTGAGAGAATCGACGATTTTGCCAAGTTCCGCTTGGCCCGCTAGAGACTTGGTTCCATGGCCAATCACGAAGACCGCTGGTGGCATTAGCTCCCTTTCTCGTCAAGCTCGGCGACGACCTTGGAGCTGACGGCGGCTTCGAAAGAGTAGATGCCAGCAGCCATTCGGGCAATTGCGTTGAATGCGGCGGCTGTTATGGCCGAGCCACCTCGAACGCCAATGTTGGTTATGTAGGGAAGCTGGCTTTGGACGAGATGAGCCTTGGCTTGCGCGGCACCGACGTATCCCACCGGTAGGGCGATTATCGCCGAAGGGCTGATCGTGCCCTGTTGAGTCAATTC
>JAJYGZ010000016.1 GCA_021790495.1 Actinomycetes bacterium | reverse complement strand
AGTACCCCGTCGGCCTCCCCGATTGCCCCGATCGCCCAGGTACCCATCTCGCAGGCACCCGCCGCGACGACGCGTGCAAGTATGCTCGCCGCCGGTTAGGACCCAAAATGCCAGCTGATTCCGTCCATTGGAGCCACGAGGCAATGGGAAGCAACTTCAATTTTCAGGTGCGCGGCGAAGTGGCGGGGGCAAAAAAGCTCCAGGCAGAGACCAAGACACTTCTTGAAGAGATGGAGAACTCCTGGAGTCGATTCCGGCCCGAATCCGAGCTCTCCCGTCTCAACGCAACCGGAGAGGTTCGCGGCCCATCGACCTTCTTCAAGCTTGCCATCTTCGAAGCATCGAGCGCGTACCGGCTCACCCTCGGAAGCTTTGACCCGCGAGTGAAAAGAGCTCTCGCTGGGATCGGCTACGACCGGTCGTTTACCCAGATCGGCACAGGCGCCGAGGTTCCGCCTTCCACCCAGGAACAAGATCGCGCCAACTCGCCGACGCCTCGCCGCCCTCTCTCGCTCCGCTACGATGTGGACCACGATTCGATCGAACTGCGCGACGATGAAATCGACCTCGGCGGCATCGGCAAAGGTTTGGCGCTGCGCATCCTTAGCACGCACCTTCTCCACAGTTGCGACCAGAGCCACCTGGTAGAAGCTGGCGGCGACATTGCGACCTTTTTGGCGAGCGGCGACAGCTCGCCCTGGTTCGTCGACGTCGAACATCCGCTCGCCTTGTCGCAGCTGCCCATCCTCCTTCGGGTGGGAAGTTGCGCGATCGCAACGTCGTCGACCAAGATTCGCAATTGGACCCAGGGCGGTGTACGAAAACACCACATCATAGATCCCACCACCATGGACTCCTCAACCTCTGACCTCGTAGCGGTCACAGTTATAGATTCTGATTCTGCGCGCGCCGAAGTGATCTCCAAATGGATTTTTCTCCTCGGCGCCGACCTCGGATCTGCACTTGCCGCCAGGCGCTGCATCCCGGCGCTGCTGGTGCGCAATAACGGCGAAGTGGAATTCAGTCCCAAGTTCGCTCGCTACATGGAAGTTCAAGGCGAGGCTGCGACCTTTGCACAGCGCGTAGAGCATTTCGACCAGGAGTCCCCGCTACCGCTCGTTTCAATTACCACCTAGGCCACCGATGAGATCCAACGACACCAAAACCGGACAAACAAATGCCAGCTCGCTCCCCGCGCATCCGCGGCAAAACGCGCGCCGGCCCAACGAAGCTTTGGCGCCCTCAAGCGAAGAGGAGCAAGACGACGCTCCGTCCTTATCCTTTGCGCTGGGAGTTGGATCGATCTCGGTAGCCCTGGGATTCTTTCTCGTTCATCTTCTCGCGCGCAAGACCACTCCGACACTGGCTCCATGGGTGATTGCGCGGGGAACCGGACTCGCCTTGGTGGCAGTCACTACGGCGTTGGTGAGCGTAGGACTCTGGATCGCCCACCCGATGCGGAACAAAACCAAGGGATTGTTCCACGCAATTACGCTGAATTCGGCGCACAAGAGCCTGGCGGGAGTCGGATTGGTGCTGCTCTTCTTGCACGTAAGCGCGATAATCTCGGACGGATTCGCAAAAGTCGGTCTGCTCGGAGCGTTCGTTCCCCTCCAAAGCCAGTATCGTCCAATTCCCGTGGCTCTGGGCACTCTGGGCCTCTACATGGTTCTAGCGGTCGGCTTCACAGCATGGTTGAAGGTCAGATTTCATCTCTTCAACTGGAAAATGGTCCACCGGTACGCCATTCTCAGTTTCGCGTTTATCGTCATCCACGGCATTACCGCGGGTACCGATACCGCGGTGGTGGCCTGGCTCTATGCTGGCTCTGCCGTCTTGGTAACGACGCTTGCGATCACCCGCTATATCTCCGACCACCCCAAGGTACCGAGGCCGGCACCGGCGAGGAGTTCCACCCAAGGTGCCGCCACCCAAAGCGGGCGAAGCGCACCGACCTAAAAGATGGCGCGAATTTGCTCTGCGGTCTCTTCGGGGGTCACGTCAACCATCAACTCTCCGTACAGGCGTTCGAAGTAAGTTACATCAGATCGATACACCGGGTCGGGATTCGATCTTGCCACAATGCGAAACAGCGGATTCAACCCGAGTTCTTCCGCGTCGGGCCCGCCCCCCATCAACGCAAAATTAAAGCTGAGGAGATTCCAAGAGGCGTACGCCCCCAAGATTGTCGCGAGTCCTGAACTGAGGTTGCCAATTTGGTCGTCCGAGAGATCGATAATATCGGTGCAATTGCGTACCACGGCCCATACCTCCCGGAACCCACCCGGGGCCCAAGGGGCGAGAAAATCCACGCCGCCAACGGTGCCGATAAAGCGCTCCGTTGAGCGCTCGGCCTCGACCAAATCCGCCAGGATCTCCCCGCCGTATCGCGTCTTATGGAGCCGCGCCCTTTCGATAAGCTGCGCCTGTCGGGTAAGCGGCACGTAGTCATGAGAGGACTGCAGATGCGGGTGAATGAGCGAGGAGCCCGAAGGCGGAAGGTAGTTGGCATTGATCGAACTGTACGAAGCGCCCGGGTCGAAGTGCCGGACACTTTTGGCGTGGCTGACCATCGCTCCGATCGCATCGCTAAGCAGCGCTGAATCAAAGTCCTCGATGGGAACGAAGTGTCGCGTCGTGTCGTAGATCCCCACCGCAGAGTAGGTCGAGTAGGCGAGGATGTTCGGAACGACCAGCGCTTTGTTTCGGCGAATCTTACCTTCGGGCACCATTTCGGCCGGAAAGGGAAACGTGAAGCGATCTACCACTTCGGGGCAGAACGGGCAAAATCCACCCGGGGCCACAAGTGCCGAAATATCGCTTTTCGAGTCAGGCTGAAGCTTGGCGCCGCGCACAAATCGTACCCGGGTGTCGAATATCGGGTCGATGCGCTGGATCAGGGGGACTTCGGTGAATATGCCGCCGTTCATGACGTCAGGGACCCTTCCGACTAGGTTGGCTTGGGCGAAGACGAGGCCATTCACCTCACGTATCTGCTCCATTGATCGTTGACACCTACCTTCGTGGCTCGGACACCCCCTTAGATTAGCTCTGATTGGGTTCCCAGTGCTATGGCTATGCGCTCCGACATTCTTTAACTGAGAGCATCTAGATTAGGTTATTGTTCATGTCAATCAGTGCGATCGAAGACCCGTCCAGACTCACGCGATTGCTGAATGCGGTACTTGTAATCGAGCGAGACCTCTCGCTGCGCGTAGTTCTAGAAACCCTAGTAAAAGAGAGCTGCGAGCTTGTTTCGGCGCGATATGGCGCTTTGGGCGTTCTTGACAGCACCAACACTTCGATCGCCGAGTTCATTACCTGGGGAATGGACCCTGAAACTGTGGCGGCGATAGGAAATCCGCCAACCGGCCACGGAGTTCTCGGCCTGCTCCTCTCCGAGTCCAAAGCGTTACACCTAAGGAACATCGCAGATCACCCCAAGAGCTCGGGGTTCCCCAAAAACCATCCCCCAATGACGAGTTTCCTCGGCATCCCCATCACTGTCGGTGAACGCATATTCGGCAATCTCTACCTCACCAACAAAGAGGGAGGCGACGAGTTCACCGACTCCGACGCGGTCCTGATCGGCTACCTTGCGAGAGCCGCCGGTATCGCCATTGAGAACGCGCGCCTCCATTCGGCGGTTGCGGACTTCGCGACTAGAGCCGACCGCGAACGCATCGCGCGCGAACTGCACGACGAGATCATCCAGCGGCTCTTTGCGATAGGACTCTCTCTCCAAGCGACATTGCGCCGTATCGAAAACGAAGATGCCACCTACCAAGTTCAAAAGGCGATCGATGACCTCGACGACGCGATCAAAAGGATTCGCGCGACAATATTTGCCCTGGAAACTACGCAATCTCGAGCCCGAGAAAGCTTCCGGGCACAAGTTATCGCACTGGTTCGCGAACTCAATCTGGTGCTCGGCTTTGAACCATCCGTCAGCTTCT
>JAJYGZ010000065.1 GCA_021790495.1 Actinomycetes bacterium | reverse complement strand
CCTTCTCGGGCAGCGAAAGATCAAGTGTGACATCGCGCAGGTGGCCCCATGCTCTAGCTTCAAGTCGTTCGATCCTCAACTAACTGTCCGCCCCGAGTTCGCTAAGGAGCAGAACCTCCACGGAATCAAGCAACGCAAGCGCGCCTTCGGGGTCAATCGCGGCGCCCGAGAGTCGAATCACCTCTCCTAGTTCGGATCCGAGTTTGGATCGCAGCGGCGCGAATACCTCGGTAAGTTCTCCCAAGGCCTCGTGGTCCTCGCGAAGAGACGAAATGGCCGCCCTGATGGCTTCGAGCGCTTCGCCCTCGAAGCTAGGTGAACGTCGCTTTTCAACTTTGAGCTTGACTTTTTCAATCCAGAGCGATTCGCGGTCGGTGTCGGCACGCAGCTGGGCCTCGTAGCGCTGGGCTTCGCGTGTCCATTTTTCGGCCAGCTCGGAATCCATCTCAAGAACCAACCGCGTGGCTACAAGCTCGCACGGTTCTTGGCGGGCATCTATCGCTAGCCGCGAGCTGGCACGCTCAATTGCGTCGCCTGGCGACGTCGCCGTTCGCAGGTCGAGCTCGACGACTCCCCATTGGATGGGCGCGAGCTCGATATGAGTCATCTCTTGGATCCCCGAATCGGTGTATTCAACCAGCGTGGCGCCCTTGGAGCCGGTCTCGCCGACATCGCGACCCTGGAGGTTGCCGGGAAAGACGATTCGGCTCCCCTCCCGAAGGATCTCCTCGCGCTTGTGCACGTGGCCGAGCGCCCAATATTCATACCCGCGGCGCGCTAAAGACTCAGGCGTAGCCGGGGCATAGGGGTCGTGATTAGGGCGACCGTCTAAAGATGTGTGCAGTACTCCCACGTTCAGACAGTTCGGGACCGCCTGGGGGTAGTTAATGGAGAGATTATCGGTCACCGCGCGCGTCGCGTAGCTTTGGCCGTGCAGAACTGCGCCCGCCGCCTCCAAGGTAACGGACTCTGGACGTTCATGGGAAAAGACGTGGACGCCCTTAGGCAGGTCGAGGCGCTTGGTAATCTCATTTGCCGCGTCGTGATTGCCCAGTGCAATTACTACGTCGATGCCCGCTTCGCGAAGAATTCGAAGCTGGCGCTGCAAAAATATTGCCGTGTTGAAGTCGTCGCGATCTCCGTCATAGAGATCGCCAGCTATCACCACAAATGCCACGCGCTCTTTGATGGCGAAATTGACGAGATTCTCAAAAGCGCGTCGCGCCGCACCCCGCAAGGCGTCGATCGGCGCCGCCTCGCGACGCGCCAAGCCGCGCATCGGAGAATCGAGGTGCACATCCGCACAATGTAGAAACTTCGTAATGTCCTCCAGGAATCGGGCCGCCCAATTTCGCGCCTTGGCGCAAAGCCGGCCAACCATGCGCAAGCTCTCACTTTATCACCGAGGTGTATCGGAGTGTCGCGGGCCAAGAATGCCCCGATTTACGGAATGGCCCTGGCGCATCCAAACCTCGCAGAGATGCTAGACATGAATGGCGACGCAGAGCCATACCGTGCGCGACGAATTCGCGCGCGTTAAGTGCTAGCACGGCTTATTTACGGACCGAGAAATCGATGAAGGCGTACCGGAGGCAGCAATGAAGGCAATCGTAGTCAGCGAGCTTGGCGGTCCAGAAAAGCTCGTGCTTCGCGAACACCAGCTCGAAGAAGTCAAGGACACCCAAGTACTCATCCGAACTATACGTTCATCGGTAAACTTCGCCGACATCCAGACAGTGGCGGGGAAATACCCCGCACCCCCGATGCCCTTCGTACCGGGATTGGACACCTTCGGCGAAATTGTAGCTGTCGGATCTGGTATCGATCGCTCCTGGCTGGGACGTCGCGTCGTCGCATTTTGCGATACCGGCGGATACGCTCAATATTGCCTCGCCAGCCAAGGGCTCTTCTTCGGCGTAGATGACACCCTCGACCCCGATCAGGCTGGAGCCTGCCCGTTGCTCCTTGGTACGTGTTACGGGCTTTTGACCCGCGCAACGAAAGCGGGTCCGGACACCACAATTGCTGTACATGCCGCCGCCGGGGGCATCGGCACCACAGCTATCCAGATGGCACTGGCACTGGGAGCGACAAATATCGTTGGCATCGTCTCGAGCGCCGCCAAGTCTGCAATCGTTTCCGATCTTGGTGCTCGATGCGTGGTCGCGCCGGCGGGCTCAAGCTATTCCGAAGCCGTTATCGATGCGGCTGGCACCAAGATCGATATCGTTCTCAACTCGGTCGCCGGAGCTACCATCGCCGAAGATCTCGAGATGCTGGCTCCCTTTGGCACTCTGGTTACCTTCGGAATGGCCTCAGGAACCCCGGGCGTGGCCCATAGCAACCAACTCCATCGAAGTTCTCGCACCGTCGCCGGGTACAGCTTCGGTCATCTCCGCCAGATGCGCCCCCAAGAGGTTGCGCCGATAATGACGCCGGCACTTGCGCTGCTGAACTCGGGACAAATACGGATGGTCATCGACTCGGTCTTTGGTCTCGACGCGGCACCTAACAGTCATGTCCGGCTCGCTTCGCGCCAAAGCATTGGCAAGGTATTGCTCGCGCCCTAATTAGATGTCACAAATCGCCCGCAACGAAATTCGCTAACGCGCAGCCGATAATATGGAGAAATGGAAAACGACCCGAGAGCAACTCCAAGCCCGCCCAACAACCAAGACGACGCCCAAGAGGGCCTGATCGACGATGAGCTAATCATCGAGGAGATCTCCATCGACGGAATGTGCGGTGTCTACTAGCTTTGGCCGCGCCTGAGGCACAACTTTCATCCAATGAGCCCGAACTGATATCGAATCCCGGAGTTTCTTGGCGGGCCGAATCATTCGGAGCTCTTTGCTACAACTTTGCCACCCGGGATCTCTTTTTGATCAAGTCGCCGGTGGTCCTGGCGGTACTGAACGAATTCTCGTTCGCTACCAGCCGTAGAGCCGCCATCGAAAGGCTGGCTGGCACTGGACGAGAAATCTCGGCCCTAGGAGCGGCAATAGACGCCCTTTGCACCAGGGGCGTTCTTGTCGAGGCCGGGCGCATCCCCAATGCCATTGCTCAGCGATGATCTCGCCGACGCTGCTTGGAGCGCTCAAGGGCGGACTCTCCTCGCCAATTTGTCTGACCTGGGAACTCACCTACGGGTGCAACCTGTCATGCGTCCATTGCCTTTCAGATTCGGGCGCCAAAGCCCCGGGTGAGCTGAGCAGGCAAGAGGCCTTAGGGCTAATCGACGACTTTAGCGCGATGGGGATCTTCTATGTGAATATCGGCGGCGGCGAGCCTACGATGCGCCGCGACTTTTTCGATATCATCTCGCACGCCCAAGCGAGGCGAGTGGGAGTGAAGTTCTCCACCAACGGCACCTACCTAGACAGATCGGCCGCCAAGCGCCTAGCGGCAATGGACTACGTCGATGTCCAGGTATCCCTGGATGGACACGACGCCTCCACGAATGACGCGATACGCTCGCCCGGCTCATTCGCTGGCGCGCTTGGCGCGCTGGAGAACCTCGCCCGCGAAGGATTTTCGGATCCCAAGATTTCCGTAGTGGCAACCCGCCACAATGTCGAGCACCTCGATGAACTGCTCCAACTGGCTCGCTACCATGGGGCGTCGTTACGCCTGACGCGGCTCCGCCCCTCGGGACGAGGTGCCGCTAGCTATGTCGATCTCAATCCCACCTCCGCACAGCAGCGCCAACTCTACGCATGGCTCTCATCACATCCCGAAGTTCTCACCGGAGATTCGTTCTTTCATCTCTCGGCGCTGGGAGAGCCGCTCGAGGGGCTCAACATGTGTGGAGCGGGCCGAGTTGTCTGCTTGGTCGACCCGGTCGGAGACGTATACGCATGTCCATTCACCATCCATCCCGAATTTCGCGCTGGCAACATCCGCGAAGTGCGGTTTTCATCCATCTGGTCGCACTCAGCACTCTTTTGAGAGCTGCGGTCCAA
>JAJYGZ010000234.1 GCA_021790495.1 Actinomycetes bacterium | reverse complement strand
GAAGAGGCCAATTCGCGGCACTAGACCTCGGGAATATTAATATCTGATGCATTTGCGCCTGGCCCGTTTACTTCTTGGGCCGACAGGCGATCTTGGTCTACTTGTGACCCTGCGGCAGGTCCAAGCCTTGCCCAGGTTAGAAAGCCCGTGTGAGCAACCATTCGATGGTCGGGCCGTAGTGCGGAGCGAGAATGGTACCAACTGCGGAGCAAAACCTCAACGGTTTCCGCCAGAATAAATCCCTCCTTGGCCAGCGCGGCGCGAAAGGTTTCGAGTTGCCCGACGCTGGTCTGGTACGCAAGCACTATTCCGGCGGGTACCAGGTTGCCCCAAAGATGCTCAAGAACCCGCCACGGCTCTGGCAGGTCCAAAACCACGCGGTCATAGGGTCCGCCATCAATACCCTGGTATATGTCACGCAGTTCTACGTGGTATCTCTGGCGGGCCTCGCTTGGCAGGTACTCCGCCACGTTGTTGCGGGCGCGGTTAGCGAAGTCCTCGCGCAACTCGTAGCCGCGCACGGTAGCCCCCACGTTCAAGAGAGCCATCGACAGCGCGCCCGAGCCCACTCCGGACTCGAGAATACGTTGCGAAGGGCGGATATCCGCGCTCATAAGAATTTGGCCAAGGTCCTTGGGGTAAATCACCTGCGCTCCGCGCGGCATTGCCGCTATCACTTCCCCAAGGCTTGGCCTTATCACCCAAAACATCTTGCCCTTGCGCGTCATGATCCGCGATCCCGGCTCGACGCCGATGATGTTGTCATGGTCAAGGGCCCCGTCGTGAGTGCTGGCAACGCCAGCCGCCTTCAGTTTGACGAGTTGGCTGCGGCGCCGATCATCGACGATTAAGACGCGCTCGCCCTCGCAAAATGGACCCTCGAAGCTGCCGGGACCCCTCGCAGTGGCCATTTCGGCTGGGACCCTAGGCGAATCAGGTTCGCTCAACTTACTCAATCAACCTTGATGTTGTCTCATTGCCAAGAGGTCTCATTTCTTGAGGGTACTGCTGATCTGCACCGAGTCGCCAGGCTTGAGCGTGAGCCGGGCGGTGCCGGACTGAGACCGCTTTTTTAGGAATCGATAGAACCACAGCGCTACGGCGATGTAGCGAAAGGCCGGGCTATAGCGCACTAGTCGCGCCGAGACAACTTTGCGAACACGACTGCCCAGGAAACGGGCGACGAATTTCATCGCCGGACTAGAGCTTTCTAATCTCAACGATGGCGCTCCTCTTCTTGCCTAGGCGATAGCCCAGAAAGAGGGCCACAACAAAGATCCCGACAGAAACTGCGACCGCCACCAGGGGAACCGCAGGGGTGGCCGACTCCTTAGCTTTGTTAATGCCCCCCTCAAGCTCCTCAAATTTAGCCTTGAGGTCATCTTTCGTGATTTTGGATTCCGCCATGACATTCCTCTTTTACTAAGCTCTTGCGCTCCGTAGTGGAGCAGACTATCTCGATAGTTCCTTCGCCGAAGCCTTGCGTCGCGCGGCATTGATAGCGAGCATCGCCATCAAAGAGCCAGCGACCGCCACGACAAGATACGGAATCCAGCTGAGATTGCCCGTGAGCGCGGTCCCGGTCTCGCTTTGAAGCAGCCGAAGCAATCCCAGCAGGATCAGATTGGCGCCAACCACAAGGGAAATCGCCCCGCCGACTCCGAAAGCGAGATAGCGGCCGAGATTCTTCAGCGGCCCAAGTGTCTCTTGCTTCACGTATGCGAGTACCGTGCTCTTCAACTCGTCAAAGGGGCTCTTGGTGTCGAAGATGTCCTTAAAAGCCACGTTGCCTCGCTCTTGGATTCGTGGAACCTATGCCATGAAACAATAGCTCATCCGATTTGGTCGCTCGGCCCGCCTCGGCGAAACCCAGCGCCACAGCTAACGGATACCGAGCATTCTCTCATAAAAGCTCACCTGCTCGGCGATCATTTCACCCAAGGCCTCCAAGCGGGTTGAGCCAAAGGGCTCTAGTAGAAGGCGCTTTCGCTGTTCGGGCATCAATGGTGCGTGCGCGCAAAGCGCCCAGAGGCGCTCGGTCGGTTCCAACGGGAGGCTCTTCGAATCAAATATCGTCACTTTGGCCCCCATCTCGATGGCGAGGCGAATCCCATGCTTGATATAACTCTCAAGTTCGACGATCCGATCTTCGTCGGGCGCATCCATGTCCTGGGCAGCCACGACGAGCGCCTTGGGATAGGGATCGTCTCTCAGCCAACTCCGGATGCTTACCCGGTCGGCGCCCCTCACTTCGACGATGCGGTCTCCACTGGGAATGAGACCCGAGCTAACGATCCGAACCAAGGTAGCGTAGCTCGCCCGCTGTTCGAAACTCGGCATCACCACTTTGGAATCCAACGTGTCCGCGACCACGAAAGCCGACCCGCTCCTGTCGCAATCGCGAATTAGCTGGTGGTACCGCGGTTCGAAGACCCGAAGTGTTAAGGGTTCATGAGGAAAGAGCACCAGGGGAAGGACGAAGACGCCGCTCTCGAACTCGTGGGGGGTCACAGGTGGGGTCGCTCTCTCATTGGCTCTTTTGCCCGTGCTTGGCCGCGAATCGCCATCATCCGCGAGGTCGAAGAAGGTAGGTCGAATGCGCTCGGGCAATATGGCGCCCTTCTCCGTCCGTGACGTCGGCTTCAACGAACAAGACCCGCTCCCCTCCCGAGATCACCTTGGCCATACAGGTCAAGGTGCTTCCGATCAGCGCAGGCCGAAGAAACGATACCGACAGATCGGTATTTGACGAAAAAACTTTCGCGCTCGAGAATGTCACCGTCGCCGCGCCCATCGCAGAATCGATAAATGCGGCGATAAACCCGCCTTGCATCGTTCCGGCCGGATTGGCAAAGCGCTCATGCGCCAACATCGACCAGACGGATGTGCCGGGGACGGACTTATCCACGCGCTCCATACCCAATGTAAGGTCGCATGCGGGCGGCACCTGAATCCCACCGACACCTGGACGGGCTGCCATGCAAACAACCATAGCCGAAATGTGGTGTCACCGAGTTTGTGGACACCGATCGCATTGCGCCGCCGCCGCGCCTCAATTCGACGAATCGTCACTGCCTGGCAATTCGACCGTCCGCCAGGCAACAGGGCACCGCAGCCGTCAGATGCCGCGACCAAGATGCCGCGTTTCATCGCGCGGAACTTGCGCGCGACACACTATCTACTCGCGAGCCACGGTCTCGGGCCGCTAAGGTACTAGCCTGAACTAATGCACCTTTTCTTAAAATCGCTCATCGTGGCATTTGTGGTGACCCAGATCGCTATCTTTTCTACGACTATCTTCTTGCATCGGGCCGCTTCGCACCGGGCTCTAAAGCTTTCCAAGCCGGCGACGATGGCCTTCCGCGCGATAATTTGGCTGACCACCGGTATCAAGCCGCGCCAGTGGGTTGCAGTACATCGTGTCCACCATGCCTACACCGACGTGCCTGGCGACCCCCATTCTCCGGTTTTAGAAGGCTTCACGGCGATACAGGTCGCCAATGTCTGGTTTTATCGCCGTGCGATTCGTACTCCGGGCCTGGTTGAGAGATACGCGCGTGATCTTGCGCCAGACCGCGCCGACAAGGTGGTTTTCGACCGAACCTTCGTAGGTCTTGGGATTGGAATCGCCACGATGGTATTGGTTTTCGGCTGGAAAGTCGCCCTGCTCGCCTCGATTATGCACACGGTCATGTACCTGGGATTGTCCGGGGCCATCAACGCCGTCGGGCACACCTTCGGCCGGCGGCCCTATGACAATTTGGCCACCAACAATAACTGGCTCGCGCTAATAACCGCTGGAGAAGGCCTTCACAACAACCATCACGCCGCGCCGACATCAGCGCGCCTCGCCCTTGGCAAGCGTCAAATCGATCTCGCCTGGCCAATTATCCGACTTCTTGTGGTGTCAAAGCAGGCGACGATACGCCACCGCGAGCCCAAGTTCGTCAACCCGGCGCGCAAC
>JAJYGZ010000061.1 GCA_021790495.1 Actinomycetes bacterium | reverse complement strand
ATCCCCAGATCGGACGGAATGCCGCTGTGGCGGCGATGACGCTTGCCTTGGCCCGCCAGCAGGACCTAGCCCAGGTCCTCACCGATCCGAGTGTGACAGGGTACCAAATTTCCGGGCCTCAAGCGGCTGCGCCCCCGCGCCCGACTGGTGGCGATCTCGCCTCCCCCTTGGCCGTGGGTCTTTTCGAGGTCTTGGTGTGGTTGTTCTTCGTCGACGTGGTATTTTTTGGAGCGTTTGTAAGTTCGCGGATCGCCACGCGGGTACGGATATCCATGGCTACCGAACGCGATTGGCGGGCGGCAACGGTCAACCCGAGTGCGATTCCCAAAAGCGGTCATGTTCGAAAGCACGCAGGAGCGAAATGAATTTGGGGCACTTTAGCGAATGCGGAAACCTCGGGTCGATCGAGAAAGCCAACGATTGACTAAGCGACATGGCGTGAGCCGCGGCGCATTTCGCGGCATTGCGATTGCATTGGGGTTGCTCGCCGCCTTTTTTGCGGCGGTCAACCTCAATTTTGCCGGGGGGTCTAATCCATCCGCGGGCGTGTTTGTGCCAGCGTTCAGCGTGTCGCCTGCCTCCTCGGACTCTTCTACCTGGTATTGCTCGCTGCCGTCGATGTCCAAATTTCCCGGCCAGAGTGTGGTGCTTCACCTGACCAATACGGTAGACCGAAGTTTGCGAGCTAAAGTGCGCATATCTCAGGGCGGCTCGATAAAGACCTTGGCGATCAAGGTTGCCCCTAAATCGGACGTCTCGATGCCACTTACGCTCAGCGCCAAAGCGGCGAGCGGAATTAGCATCGCTTTCGCGGGTGGCGGCAGTTTGGCCGGGCTGACGATCTCGGGTCCCAACGGCTATTCCCAGGAGTACTGTCAGCCGTCTCCTGGACCAAGCTGGATAGTTGAAGGGTTGTCGACGGCGGGGAATTCCATTGGAGCCGTGTCGGTATACAATCCCTTTGGCACCGACAGCATCGTCGACATGAAACTCTTGACGGGCCAAGGATCGCAATCGCCTGGGCCGCTGCAAGCGGTGGTCCTGGCTCCGGGGGCATCGATCAGCGTCAATTTGCTGGATTGGGAGCAAGGCCAACGGCCTATCGCGATTTCGATCAACACCCGGCTAGGCCGCGTCGTGGTGGGTGGAATTGAACTTCGATCAGACTCCTCAGCGAGCGGAATCGCCTTCGCGCCTGCTACGGCCGAGACATTCAACCATTACAATTTTCCGCTTTTGAATCAAACCAGCAATCAGAGCGTAGTTCTCGACCTATATAATTTTTCCGCCTCGCGCCAGCGCGTCAAGGTCGCGATTCAAGCTTTGAACCAAAGCGGAACGACGACTTCAACTTTGGCATCAAGCACCACGGCCGGCTCAGCAAAAACGGGCTTTGACGAAGCCATTCCAGCCCAAACGGCCGTGTCGATCCCGCTCAAAGCGATCGCTTCGGTTCCCGTCGGGACGCTCTTCTCCCTGGCAGTTGGGGTGAACGGCGACGTTTCAGCCATAGTTACTCTGGCTGGCTCCTCGCTTGGCCCGGCTTCGGGCCTATTTTTGGAGTCAGGCGCCAATCAGAGCTGGCCTAGGTGGCTCTCGATGCTCTATGGCGCGCCAAGTTCCCAATCTTATTCCCATCTCGCCGTCTTGTTCCGCGCTCCTTCCCGGGGAGCGACGGCGCTTCTGACCCGCAATCTTCGAGTGTTACCGCCAGCGTCATCGAATGCTGTACTGCCGGCCGACGCTCCAACCGGTGTGGTGTTGACGTCGACACCAGATCAGGCCAACATTCTGGGCACTTCGAACACGGGAGGTTTTCCGGCGTCGTTCAGGATGACCTCAAGCAAGATGGCGATCTTTGCAATCGCGTTTATTGGCCCAGACGGAAGCCTTACTCCGCTTGCCTCGATCCCGACAGACTGACTGCAGCGCGAGGGGGCGCGACCGCAACACCCCCCAAGGAACTTCGTTTAGTCCGACGTTTGGCCTCGTATGGCAATAGCATTGGGAAATGTCCCGTCTCGGAATTACGATCCCCATTGATTCGCTTGGATTGGCCGCCCAAAGGGTTGCGATCTCGCGACTGCGTGAAGGAGGGTACCAGGATGTCTGGAGCGCGGAGGTAAGCCAATACGACGCGTTCACGCCTCTGGTGCTGGCGAATGAGTGGGAACCCGCCATGAATCTCGGAACCGCTATCGTGCCAGCATTCACCCGCGGACCCGCGACACTGGCGGTGTCCGCCGCAGCTTTAGCGGAACTTGCCCCGGGAAGGTTCACTCTGGGCGTAGGTTCGTCTTCGGATGTAATAGTTTCAAAGTGGAACGCGATGCCCTTCGAGCGCCCGTACTATCGCACTCGAGATGTCGTGAGATTCCTGCGCAGAGCTTTTGCGGGGGAGAAGGTCGACCACGATTTCGACACTTTCTCAGTGAGCGGGTTTCGTCTCGCCTCTCCTCCCAAAACGCCCCCGCGTATATTAGTTGCGGCTCTTAGGGAGCAGATGCTGAAGATGGCGGGGAGGGAGGCGGACGGAGCGATAGTCAATTGGCTCTCTCCATCGGATGTGGCGAGGGTCGCTCCGCTTGTTGGCGAAGATAAGGAGATAGTGGCGCGCGTTTTCGTAGCTCCAGGCGCGGATCGCGGCGAATTTCTAAGCGGAGGGAGAAGGGCCGTCGCCGCCTACCTCAATGTCGGGGTTTACGCAGAATTTCATCGCTGGCTGGGCCGTGGTCCCCAGCTTGAGCAGATGTGGGAACTCTGGGCAAAGGGCGATCGGAACGCGGCGCTGGCCGCGATTCCCGAGGAGATAGTTGACGAGCTAATCGTCGGTGGCACGCCCGCCGAGTGCAAGGCGAGGATTCAGCAATATTTCGACAACGGAGTTGACGTTGTCACCTTGGCCATACTCCCCTTTGGGATCGACCCGGTCGCAGCGGCGGTGGCGCTTTCGCCTAACGCTCCCTAGTCGCCCTTGGACTCGCACCGACCTTAGCTGATATGGTCAAATGCTTTGGCCCAAAGCTTGTCGTAGCCGAGATTCAAGAGGCATGCGGAGACCGATTCTAGATATCGTCTCGCGTCGAGACCATCGGAGGAAGTGAGAGCGACTAGCTCGTTGGAAATAGCTTGAACGATGCTGAAGCGCCGTGATGAGCTGTCGTCAGTTGAATTGAGTAGATCGACGAGGCGTTGCCGGTCGTCAACTTTGGCGAGATCTGGGGCTGACCTCCTCACCGCGTAAAAGCGGACCGCTGCTTGGGCCAAAAAGTCGGGCGAAAAAGTCCGGTTGACCTTGATGGCGCGAGAGTTCGGCTTCGTCTCGAACTCCCCGAATGGCGATTTTACTTGGAGTTCCCAGCCCTGGGGCTCGCGGGCGGCAGTCCAAAAGGCATCCGGACGGGGACCGTCCGTCCAACCTAATGTCAATTGAACCAGGTCTAATTCGAAGCGCGTGGGGGCAAAGGCGGCAAAGGCGCCCTCGAGGGCGGTTCTCAACCCGTCAATTGTGTGAGGCGCTTTCGCCCGAGGTGAGAAATTTATTTGCAACACTACTCCCTGGAGCTCAGAACGAATCGCGTAGCGACCGGGTCAATTCATATCAGGCGATAACGAGAGAGAAGAGTGCCTTCGTCCTCAATTATGGACTCGAGCCGTAAAGCCCCGGGGCTGAATTTTCCATTCGGGCCTAAGAATCCGCCGTGGTGGCTCGGCGCCAGCAACGGTGCGACGCTAAGACATACTTCGTCGATGACGCCTGCGCCGACCAGTAGTCCTAGGACGGTAGGGCCTCCCTCGCATGCCACGTTTGTCAGTCCGAGCTTATCGAGTTCCAGCCGGACCAGGGCGAAGTCGAGTTGGTCGAGACCGCAGTAGAGAAGTTTTGGTGTGACCTGAAAAGATGCGGCGAGATGTTGCGCCTTTGCAGCCTTGGATTCAGTCGTGGCGATTTTGACTGGATATTCGGAGT
>JAJYGZ010000336.1 GCA_021790495.1 Actinomycetes bacterium | reverse complement strand
GTGTGCCCAATCTTCGTTCACGCTCACATGATAGCAGATATGATAGCGTCGATCTTCTTTCGCCCCAGATCGTTCATGGCGACGAGCTAAATCAAGCGAGCCCTGCGTAAGGGCAATGGGTAGAATCGCGAGTATGGTCAAACGACCGAACTCGGTGACAGTCCAGAAAACCCGGGAGACACCGAGTCTTGAGCTGCTCCGGTTCCATCGAGAGACCATAATGCGGCTTGCGGCCAGCCGTGGGCTATCAAACATCCGTGTTTTCGGCTCGGTTGCCCGGGGAGATGCCACCGCGGAAAGCGACATCGACTTGCTGGTAGATTTCACAATTCGCGCTAGTGGCTTGGATCTCATTGGGTTCGCTCTGGATCTCGAGGATTTGCTTGGATTCCAAGTGGACATTGGAACCCAGGTCCATCGCGTTGTGCGGGATCGGGTTGAACGCGAGGCCGTCGCGTTATGACGGACCATGGCGACCTGCCATATCTTGCGCACATCGATGAAGCGGCGAAGGGGGTGGACATGGCCAATTCTCTTCGCCCAAAGGCAGTAATTTCGGAGGTCACTCACGGGTGCGAAGGCAGATAAGCAAGCCGCCCTTGCGCGAAACTAACCTGGCGACCCATGTCATCACTCCATTTCCGGGACAGGCGAAAGGCCGGCCAACACGTATTGGAATTAAGGGCCGTAAAGGCGACGGCAAAATGTCAACCCGGCGGTAGTTTCAAGCTGCCATCGTCGCCAAGCTCGAAGCCGGGGTTATGGGCAACTTCCCAGGGATGGCCGTCTGGGTCGACAAAGACGCCCGCGTATCCTCCGTAAAAGGTTCCGGCTGGTTCGCGAGTAATCCGTGCGCCCGCGGCGCGGGCATCGTCAATAACGCGGTCAACCTCCTGGGGGGAGCCGACATTGTGTGCGAGCGTGATCCCGCCCCAAGACCCACCATCGATGACGCCGCTGTCGGTTGCCAGCTTGTCGCGACTCCATAGAGCGAGGATCGAACCGCCGATCTGGAATAACACCGTCTCCTCGACATCCAGCCCGACGCGCCACCCGAGCCGCTGGTAGAAGATTTTGGCTATCTCCACATCGGCGACGCCAAGAGTGATCAGGCTAACCCTCTGCTGCATGGCACTCACGCTACCAGAATCGGCAAACCGGAGAGGCTTTCGAATTCGCACATCTAGAGTTGTCAACCAACGTAACTATGCGTAGAACTGTTACGTATTTCACATGCAGATGACATCCATTTATTGTCATCTGTAGCGCTAGTGCGTATAATGGTAACGTGATTAGGCATCAAATGACAACGAGACCTCTTCCGACAAGTCTCGCCGACATAGTTGCAGGCCTTGAACTTCGTCAACCCAAAGTCGTAACTCGGGAATTACTCGGAGATCTAGCTCAGGCGACGGGTTCGAAACTGCCCCCTAAGGTGCTTGCCGAGCGTCTTGTCCGCGCGGGATGGCTACTACCACTCAGGCTTAGAAATGCGTGGGAGTTCGCTCCGGGTTCGCATGCCGGCCGCTACGGGTGGAATGACCCGTGGATCGAATTGCGGGCGCTTCTGCTCAATCAGCCAAACGCTCCAGTAGCGGTGGCGTTCGAGTCGTCGATCTGGGAACTCGGCCATACCACCCACCAACCCACCAAGCCCGTTTTGGCTCATCGGCCGAAGTGGGACACCCCTCGAGTTCTCGACGCCCGGTCGATCTCGTATGACTGGAAACTCCCGCCGTTGATGATCCGCGGATTACCGGTCTGGCAAGAGGCAACCGCCCTGGTAGCGGCGGCGAATCGGCCTGGCGCACAGGGAGATTGGGGCAATGCCGACGATTGGCTTTCCGAGACGTTCGGTTCGGCTACGCCTGAAGACGTGATCACAGAGGCGACTGGCCGGGGTAACTCCACCATGGCCCGTCTCGGGTACATGGCCGAATGGTCGGGGAGAAGTGATATCGCCGATCACATAGATGAACTCCTGCCGAAGAGTCGGCAGGTCACCTACTTCGGACCCCGAAACCTAAAGGGTCGGTGGATTAGCCGTTGGCGTCTCTATGACGCAATGCTTCCCCAACGATGATCACTACCGGCTACCTGGCCCGACATGCTAGTGGCAGTGGTGGCGCACGTGATATCGCACTCCTCGATGTGTGTCAGGACTACGCGCTTGATTATTTGAACACCCATGGTGCCTTCGAGTTTGGTGTGGTGTTGAAAGGTGGAACCTCATTGCGAAAGTTTCGTGCAGGCAACGCCGGACGCTTTTCAACCGACCTTGACTTCACCGCTCCAGACCTCGACACTGCGGACTTTGTCATAAACATTCTGGATGGCGCAGACCACCACGGGGTTAGAATTTAGGTTGAAAGTCGCGAGGAACTGCGAGGAGTCATTCGTTTCGAAACCCCTCTCGGTGAGCCCACTATCGCGGCCAAGCTCGAACTGTCGCTACGCTCCCTCTGGCTGCCCACGCAGCTCGTCGCGCCGATGCCGCTCCCAGTGCACAAGGCCTACGAATTCGTTTTGCCAAATCTTCCGGTCCCAGCAATCGAGGAGGCGGTCGCAGAAAAGTTGGCCGCGTGGCGTCGGCGTCGCAAGATGAGAGACTTATACGACCTCTTCTGGTTCGGACAGGGAGCCCTCAATGAGGTGCTCATCCGCAGGCTTTTCATCCTCAAAGTTTGGAACGACGTTGTCCGTGACGGTCTCGGCGATGCGCCTCTCGACCCCGCCGAAGTAGTCACCGAACTAGATGTTCGTCGCCTTCCGCCCGAAGACATTGGGCTCCTCACCCAGCCGATTGACCCGACTGCCTGGCTGCAATTCGTGCGTCAACGCTACGCGTTTGTCGTTGATTTGGATGCAGTCGAGAAGCGAATCGCACGGTGTTCCCGTGGCGACAGGTACTTGGTTCAGGAGATGGTGAAAGAACTGTCAGGGTGACGGCGTCCCGTTAAGAACACGAGAGGTCAATATCGAAATCGTGTCAAGACCCTCGCCATTGCACTGCGACGATCTACGTTGGGGCGCTAAAACGAAAGCCGAAGCTGGAGGTCTACCGGGTTTTGACCACGCAGCAGTACTGAGGCCTGCTGCCCAGGGTGTGATAAATTCGGGGTATCTCACCACCGAGCGACACCTAGTTGGAGATCGTCCGGCCGCCCATCGAGGTGACCATGCTGCGTTAGGGACCAGCGATCCTCGTCCACTAGGAAGCCAGGTACTCCGGTCGGTGTCGGGTACGGCCAAGGACTCGAATCACAACGGCTATCTTCAAATCGGTGTGAGGAGCCCCAAAATCACTCATGACGACAGGATTATATTATTCGCTGGAATAGTGGAATACTTGAATCGTGGAACGGAGGCATTGGTGAAGGGACGAGAGTTCAAGGACGCAATTTTTGACCAGTTCGCTCGGGTGGGGGCCGCATTCGGCAGTCCGAAACGGGTGGAAATCGTCGATCTGCTTGCCCAAGGGGAACGCACGGTGGAATCCATCGCCGAGGCGACCGGGATGTTGGTAGCCAACACGTCACGGCACCTGCAACTTTTGCGAGCCGCCGGCATGTTGACTTCCCGCCGAGATGGTCTGCACGTGGTGTACCGCATCGCAGACGAATCCGTGCTGGTCGGGTACCGAGCTCTCCAGACATTGGCCGAGTCACGCGTCGGCGAAGTCCGCCAGCTGGCCCAAGCATTCTTCGGCCCAGTCAACGACACCGTTGCCATCGGCGTCGAGGAGTTGCTAGCGCGTTCTCAAGCCGGTGAGGTCGTAGTGGTAGACGTGCGTCCCCGTTTGGAATTCGAAGCAGGTCACCTTCCTGGCGCTATAAGCATGCCACTCGGCGAACTCTCCGCGCGCATCGGCGAACTCGACCCCGACACTTCGGTCGTGGCTTATTGTCGCGGCCCTTACTGCGTTCTGGCTGCCCAGGCCGTCGCACAGTTTCGCGCCGCGGGCTTGCAGGC
>JAJYGZ010000134.1 GCA_021790495.1 Actinomycetes bacterium | reverse complement strand
CGACGAAGACCTTTTCAAGGGTTGTTTCGAAGTACTGCAGGTAGACCTCTACCGGATAAAGCGTGCCGTCTTTGCGACAATGCACGGTTTCGAACTTGATGCTTGTCTTTTCACCGGCGAGTAACGGGTCGAGAAGCAGCTTAAATTCATCCCAGGTAAAATCGGGCTTGATATCTACCGGTGTCAAGGTCGCCATTTCCGCCCTGGAATATCCCAGGTTGCGACAAGAACCCAAGCTCGCCCATTTGAACTTGAGGGACTCGGCGTCGATTATGTAGATCTCGTTTAACGAGTTATCGAGAATCTCTCCGAGCAGCTCATTGCCTTCGCGTGCGAGTACCTCCTTGGTAATATCTTCGACGGTCGTCACGATGTAGATCACTTGCCCGTCATCGCCCAAAACGACGCCCGCGGTTAGGTGGGTGAACACCACCGCTCCGCTTTTATGAAGGTAGCGCTTGACTCTCGTTACGCTGCGTTTTTCTCCGGAGATCAATTGAGCGAAATTCCGCAGGTCCTCTTCGCGATCTGCAGGGAACGTGTAGTCTACCCACTTGAGGTGATTGATTTCCTCGCGGGAATATCCGATGATATCTAGGAACTGCTGGTTCATTTCGATCCAGCTTCCGTTGACGTCGACCGCGGTCATGCCCACGGGGGAGTTCTCAAAATATGCCCGAAAGTGCTTCTCCTTGGCGGCGAGCTCTTGCCGGGATCTCTCTATTTCGGCACGGCGATCGAAGTTGTCAAGCGCGAAAGAGACGTCTCCAGCAACTTCATCAAGGAGTGCGACAATGGTGTCGTCAAACGCGTCTCGCTCAGTGCTGTATACGCTGAACACCGCGTAGATTTCTCCACCTCGTGTGATCGGCAGTACCGCGCTTGCGCGAAGACCATGAGTGCTGGCGAGCGAGAGCCACGGGGTGAAACGGGGATTCTTGTTCATATCGTTGGTGATGATGGTTCGCATCTCGCGCCAACAAGTTCCGGTAGGGCCGTTCCCTTCGGGTACATCCGGCGACGTGGATACCTTGAGGCCGCGGAGATATTCGTTTTGCCCATAGTCCGCAATGACGGTTAAGTCTGGCTTGTCGCCCTCTGGTCGACCAACCCATGCCAGAGCCATTCCGCCGTGTTCGACCGCGATTCGACAAATGAGCGGGAAGAGCAGTGCCTCGTCGTCCATTCGGACGATAGCTTGGTTGATCTCGCTTAGCGCACGGTAGAGTTGCGAAGTGTTCAGGGTCTCGTTCATCGGCTTTCTGAGTTATGGGGTGGCTTCACTAGGGATCCCTTGGCCTATCGTAGCTCACAAGGTGCGTTATTCTAAGGAGCATCTACGGATTCCGAAGTGTGGGCAAAATCTACTCAATGAGTATCTCGGCGATATCCTCCCTTTGCAAAAGGGTTCCCCCAAGATTTTTGTAGCTGACCGATGTTCCAGCGCTTTAGTTCGATGAGATGCGGAATTGGATGACTTATGTCGGGGCGCGTGGCATCTTCGAGGAAGAAGCAACCGCGAGGAGGGGGTGCGGTATCTTTGCTGGCGCTGAATATCGGAACTTGCCCCGGCCGATGAAGCAACGTATCCGTTGTCGGTGACAGATGGTGCCAAGCCTGCGCCACCTTGGCTCGCACGCGGGATTTCGCCGACTTACCTCAATCGGGGCCAGGTCTGTCGACGAAGGGCCACTTGCCGGCGCTTGAACCCGAGGCGAAATTGCGAGCGACGATCGCTGAGCCAGAGCCGGATTCCTCGATGGGAATTAGATGCCCTTGGGGAGCGTCGGCGTAGGGCGGGGGCTCAGTCGAGTACTGATATTGCCTGGGTGGGGCAGGACTCCATCGCTTCAAGCATTTTTTCTCGCCACATTTCAGCTGGCGCTTCATTTAGCAAGTACAGATACCCGTCGTCGCGAACCTCAAAGATTTCCGGGGCGATGCCCATGCAGACGGCGTTGGATTGGCACTTGTCATAGTCGACTTCGATTCTCACGCGGCGCTCGTCTCCTAGCTGTGGTGCGGGTGCGATTTGCCCGACGCTCAACCAAACAATAGCTCAAAGGATTTCGCTATTTGCGCAGAGGGGCTTACCTGCATCCGCAACGGCAGCCTGGGCAGTGATTGCCACGCGATAGGTGATGATACGACAATTTGGAGCTACGAACTAGGGTCTTGGGAAATATGAGGGTACTTGTTGTTGAAGATGAAGTCCGCTTAGCTGAGGCGCTTCGGCGTGGGCTACAGGCGGAGGGATTCGCGGTAGACGTTGCGAGCAGCGGGACCGAGGGTCTAAGCCTCGCCAAGCAGAGTCCGTACGACGTCATCCTTTTGGACATCATGCTCCCTGGAATCAACGGTTTCAAGCTCTGTTCATTGCTGCGTGAGGCGGAGATATGGTCGCCAATCATGATGCTCACCGCCAAGGATGGAGAACTAGACGAGGCCGAGGCGCTCGACACCGGAGCTGACGATTTTTTGTCAAAGCCCTTTTCGTTCACGGTGCTGCTCGCCAGAATTCGTGCCCTGATGCGGCGGTCCACTACGAGTCGCCCGGCGCAACTATCCGTGGATGACCTCGTTCTTGATCCAGCTAGCCATCAAGTGCATCGGCGAGCTACTGACATTGAGCTAACCGCAAGGGAGTTTTCGCTGCTTGAGCTGATGCTGAGGCGGAAAGGCGAAGTGCTTACCAAGTCGGATATCCTCGAACACGTGTGGGACTACGACTTCGAAGGCGATTCGAATATTGTCGAAGTCTACGTTGGCTATCTTCGCAAGAAGATTGACGTGCCCTTTGGCACCAAGACGATCCGAACCGTTCGCGGGGTTGGTTATCTGGTTAAAGACGATTGAGCGGCGGAGCCCCCTAATGATACTGAAGGCGAGCACTTCAAGCTATTCGTCGCGGCGGAGCCGGTAGGATGGAGGTTAGCGATTCGTAGGCTAACTATCTAGGGCAGGAGCTGCCCTCCCGCTCGAGTCGCGACGCTTGGTCTAAGCTTTCAGGCTATCGCAGCCGAGGATTCCCGTGATGCCAGCTCTAGGTCGAAAAAATGGATTTACCCTTTTCAAGTCGGTAAGGGCGAGGACCACTGCCGCGGCAATGGTGGTTGTGGCGGTTGCGCTTATCTTGGCGGCGGTCGCGATCTTAGAGTACACGCGGCGTACGGTAAGTGCCGGGGCCGTTAGCCTGGCGCGAAATCAGATCAGCGACATCGCGCTTCTTCTCAAGGGTGGCGAGATCCAGGATCCGCTGCCGGTTCCCCGTGGCGACTTAGGGGTGCAGGTCTTTGACGCCAAAGGGAAGGTCGTCGCTACCACTGCGAACATCGCGTCTCTGGGCGCGCTGGCTCGTGTCTCTCCGGGTACCAACAATATTCTCAGCTCGATTAAACTCGCCGACCACAAGGTCGGTTCGGGGGTCAGCGGCGATACAAACGGAATGCTGGTCGGTCAACGGTTGAGCGTGGCGTCGGATGGATTGACAGTTGTGAAGTATCAGACTGGCCCGACCTCTGATTATCAAAAGGCTGAGGTCTCTGAGCGTGTCGTCGACACGGCTAGCGCTCCGTCGGTCAAGGGCGGGAAACTGTCTCAGCCACCTCCGAGCGTGTTTGTCCTGGTTTGGGCATCTCTGGCCTCTGAGGAGCAGTCGAGCCACGCGATTGAGACCTCGTTGTTCATCCTCTATCCGCTTTTACTATTGCTGGTAGGAATACTTGTATGGGTGATGACCGGGCGTGCCCTAGAGCCAGTTGAGAAGATTCGCGCCGAGGTCGAAGGAATATCGGGAGCGAATCTCCACTCCCGGGTTTATATTCCCCCCACTCGCGACGAGATCGCGAAACTGGCATTGACGATGAATGAAATGTTGGACCGTCTGGAGACATCGTCTGAAAGGATGCGCGAGTTCGTCTCGGACGCTTCTCACGAACTCAAGAGTCCTATCGCCTCCATACGCGCCGAGTTGGAGGTGTCACTTCTGCACCC
>JAJYGZ010000215.1 GCA_021790495.1 Actinomycetes bacterium | reverse complement strand
GCTTCGCGGAGCAAAAAACACCGATGTTGAGCGGGGCCAGGTTCTCTGCAAGCCGGGCCCGATAAACCCCCACACCGAGTTCGAGGCCAACGTCTACGTCCTGACCAAGGAAGAAGGCGGCCGTCACAAGCCGTTCTTCAACAACTATCGTCCGCAGTTCTACTTCAGAACCACCGACGTAACTGGGAGTATTACCTTGCCCGAGGGCAAGGAGATGGTCGTTCCTGGTGACAACATCACCATGAAGGTGGAGCTGCAGAAGCCGATCGCAATGGACGAGGGACTCCGCTTCGCTATTCGCGAAGGTGGCCGCACCGTCGGTGCTGGCGCGGTAACCAAGATCATCAAGTAAAGGGCGTTTCCAAGCTCGCAGCTTGTCCGCCAAGGTACTCAAAAGGGCCGATCCCGGTAATTCGGGGTCGGCCCTTTAATTGGAGGCCCTAGTATGTTAGGGCTGAATAGATAAGTTAATTGCAAGGATATGTGATGGCAGAGAATGCGAGGCAGCGGATCAGGATTAGGCTCAAGGCCTACGACGCTGCGATTTTGGACGCCTCCACGAAAAAGATCGTTGACACGGTTCTGCGAACCGATGCCAAAGTGAAGGGCCCGGTGCCGCTTCCGACTGAGAAGTCGCGCTATACGGTAGTTAGGTCGCCGCATAAGCACAAGGATTCGCGCGAGCACTTTGAGATGAGGGTGCACAAGAGGTTGTTGGATATCGTGGAGCACACCCCAAAGACCGTGGATTCGCTTCAGCGGCTCGACGTTCCCGCAGGTGTGGATATTGAGATAAAGATCCAAAACCTCTAGGTAGGGCCTAGAGGCCGGCACTAGCCAATTAGGCTAGAAGAGTTTGTAAGTCTTGACGTCTGGGAAGGCTCGCGACGAGCGCGAGAACCACCTGGCAAACAGATGGCAAGGCTCCGCCGCTTACGGCGGAGTTTTTGTGTCTACCAGGTTTGATCTGGCTGGCAATCAGGAAATGAAGAATCCTCTTCGTTATTCGTGGAAAGTTTCTATAAGAGATGGCAACCAAGGCTTTAGTTGGCAAGAAGCTGGGAATGACCCAGGTCTGGGACGACCAGAACCGCGTCATACCGGTCACTGTCGTCAAGGTTGACCCAATGAGGGTCATGAGGGTTAAGCAACCCTCCACTGACGGGTATTCGGCGCTTTGCGTGACATATGGCACCAAGGCGGCTAGAAAGTTGAACAAGCCCGACGCGGGTGTGTTTCGCGCTGCGGGAGTGGAACCCGGGGAAGAGATTGTAGAGTTTCGCCTCGACGATGTTTCGGCGTTCGCGACGGGCTCTGAATACGGTGTCGAAATCTATGAGAGCGGCGACTTTGTCGACGTTACGGCCACTTCCAAGGGGCACGGTTTTTCCGGCGGCATGAAGCGGCACAACTTCAAGGGCCAAGGCGGGTCGCACGGTAACCACAAGAAGCATCGCGCGCCGGGATCGATCGGCGCTTGCGCCACGCCCGCGCGAGTTTTCAAGGGAACCCGTATGGCTGGTCAGTTCGGAAGTGAGAAGGTGACGACCTTGAATCTCAAGGTGGTCAAGGCCGACGCTGAGCGCGGTCTGCTCTTAATCAAGGGCGCGATTCCTGGGCCCAAGGGCGGCCAGGTATTGGTGCGCGATGCAGTCAAAGGCGGTAAGTAGCCATGGGTTCTGTGTTTGAAAAGCCGGTTCGCGAGCTAGCGCGCCACAGCGCGCCGCTCATAAATGACCAAGGCGCTACAATAGGCGAGCTTGAGCTGGAGCCGTCGATTTTCGGATTCGTTCCCAACGTCTCCCTCCTTCACCAAGTCGTCACCGCCCAACTCGCCGCAGCTCGGCGAGGCACGCAATCGACCAAGACTCGCTCCGAAGTGCGCGGCGGCGGCCGCAAGCCATATAGCCAGAAGGGCACCGGCAGAGCCCGCCAGGGTTCAACCCGTGCGCCGCATTGGGTAGGCGGTGGGGTGGCGCTTGGACCCAAGCCTCGCAGCTATGAACAGCGGACCCCGAAGAAGATGAAGCGCGCAGCGCTCTATCATGCTCTTTCGGATCGTGCCGCTTCCGGGGCGATCCTGGTGGTCGACGCGTTCAATTACCAGGCCCCCAAGACCAAGACTGGAATCGCGTTTCTGGCCGGAGCTGGCGTGACCGGCAAGCGGGTGCTTTTGGTGGTGGATCCCTTCGAGTACAACTTGGTTCGGACATTTTCCAATATCCCTGCAGTTCACATCATCGATGAGGCTGAACTGAATCCCTATGACGTCCTTCGTTCTGACGTCGTCATTTTTGCCCGTGCCACCCTTCTGGGAGTTGACGAGGACGTCGCCGATGATACCGACGACGCGGTTCTTGTTGGCGGGGCCGAGGCTTAGGAGTCCTTGAGATGAAGAGTGCTTATTCAATCATTATCCGTCCGGTGGTTTCAGAAAAGTCATATGGCCTTTCCGACACCGGCACGTACACCTTCGTGGTGGACCATCGCGCCAACAAGGTGGAGATTTCCAAGGCTATCGAAGAGATCTTCTCCGTCAAGGTGGCTAAGGTCAATACCTTGAATCGCAAAGGCAAGCGACGTCGTTCGCGTAAGACGGGCGCCTACTCGGTACTTCCGTCGACCAAGCGCGCCATGGTGACCCTCAAAGAGGGCACGATCGAATTGTTCCAGAGATAAGAGAGCGCGCGTTATGGCAATAAGAAAGAGAAAACCTACCAGTCCGGGACGTCGCTTTCAGTCCAGCTCTGATTTCGCCGAGATCACCAAAGACCGGCCTGAGAAGTCGCTACTTGCAAGCAAGAGTTCTACGGGTGGCCGCAACAGTTACGGTCGCAAGACCGCGCGGCATCGCGGCGGCGGCCATAAGCGCCAATACCGCCTTGTCGATTTCAAGCGACGCAAGGATGGCGTGCCCGCCAAGGTCGCCGCTATCGAATACGACCCGAACCGCAACGCACGAATCGCATTGCTGCACTACCTTGACGGAGAGAAGGCCTATATTCTCGCGCCGGCACGCCTCAAGGTGGGCGAACTCGTCGAGTCCGGGGCGGCTGCCGATATTCGCGTCGGCAATGCCCTTCCTTTGCGCAACATACCTGTAGGTACCGTAGTGCACAACGTCGAGCTTCGGCCTGGCCAGGGCGGCAAGATCGCCCGCGGGGCTGGAATGTCAGTGCAATTGGTGGCCAAGGAGGGCGACTACGCCACTCTGCGGCTTCCATCTACTGAAATGCGTCGCGTCCCGATCGATTGCCGCGCCACTGTTGGCGAGGTCGGCAACTCCGAGGCTGAATTGATTTCGATTGGCAAGGCTGGCCGAAACCGCTGGAAGGGCGTTCGCCCCCAAACTCGCGGTGTCGCCATGAACCCGGTTGATCACCCACTCGGCGGCGGCGAAGGCAAGACTTCGGGTGGCCGCCATCCGGTGTCTCCATGGGGCCAGCCTGAAGGCCGTACCCGCTCACGGCGCAAGCCCAGTGACAAGTTGATTATCCGTCGTCGCCGTACCCGCGGCGCCAGGCGATAGGAAGGCTCAAGTAAATGGCAAGAAGCCTGAAGAAGGGTCCTTTTGTGGACTCACATTTGTTGAAGAAAGTTGACGACCTCAACCTCAAGGGCGAGAAGAAGGTCATCAAGACCTGGTCGCGGCGCTCAACCATCATTCCCGATATGGTCGGTCACACAATGGCGGTTCATGACGGGCGCAAACATGTGCCGGTCTATGTGACCGAGTCCATGGTCGGCCACAAGCTGGGCGAGTTCTCTCCCACGAGAACCTTTAGATATCACGCTGGACAGGAACGGGCAGGGAAGAGGCGATGACCATGATCACGACCACCCCTGGTACCCGGGCAGTGCTCAAGGGTTACAGGATGTCTGCCTCTAAGGTGCGGGAAGTCCTGGATCTCATTCGCGGTAAGGACATAATCGCGGCCCGCGATATCCTTGTCTACTCCGAGCGCGGAGCCGCCAAGCCGATCTTGAAGGTGCTCGCGTCT
>JAJYGZ010000112.1 GCA_021790495.1 Actinomycetes bacterium | reverse complement strand
ATATCGGCCGCCGTCGGTGCGATGGGGGCCGTTGCCCTAAGGTGGGCTTAGCGATGCCTACGGCGATGGGGCTTATAAGGCACTTGACCGGACGAGCGAGGGCCGACCTCTCGGGACACGTCTTGCGCCAGATCGACGCTACCCTTGAAGCGGCTGCGCTTGTGGAAGAGGTTGTCCAAGACCCGACGCTCCTTACCTCGGTGAGCGACGCGATGCGAGGCGTTGAGCATGCCGGAGACAGCGCACGAGCCGATCTTGTCTTGGCTCTCGCCTCCGCCTTTAGTACGCCAATAGACCGGGAGGACCTGTTCCGCCTTTCAAGGTCGATAGACGACGTACTTGACAACCTCCGCGACTTTCTGCGCGAAGTTCGACTCTTTGAACCCGCTGACCTGGCTCCTTGCCGACCATTGCTTCCGCCGGTAAGCGAAGGACTGAGACATTTACGCGAAGGCGTCGTATCGATAAAGAGCACCGGACTGTTGGTCGACCGTTCCACGTTGGCTACCCGTAAAGCTGGGACCGCGGTTCGCAGAAGCTACGAGGAGGAATTGGCAAATCTTTTTGCGCTCGCGATTACCTCAGAGACCCTAAAGCAGCGCGAACTCTTGAGACGCCTCGACGTAGTGGGGCTGCGCTTGACCGAGGCAGCTGACGCATTGGCCGATGGTTGGCTAAAACGGGGAAGATGAGCCAGCCAGAGAACGAGTGGATCGATGCGCCCTTTGCCTTCGCAAAATCATTCACGGCAGGGAACTCGCAGCCGTGTCGATGCAAGGTATTACAGCAACAGCGCCTTCCGAGCCCTTTTTTAGCCCAGAAGGCGCTTCGAGTGCGGTCTGAAGTTTGTTATGAATCTCGCCTATGTCCGCGATATCTCACATGGCGAAAGTCTTCGCGCGCTCGCCAGGCCATAGTCGTCGATCCGGCGGTCCGGACATTCGGCCACCGATCCGGGGCTAGGCGCCGAGACCGCAGATATTGCCGTTTTGGTTAGCGGCCGCGACAACGATAAGCGGTGTCGCGACGTGCTTGACGAGTTTATTTGCCCGCACGTCGCTGCCAACGTGTGGCCTTTAGCATCTTCTTATGCTTCTTCTTGCGCATGCGCTTACGGCGCTTTTTGATAAGTGATCCCATAGAGAATTAGAACCTAGCCGTAATCAGCGAAAATGGCGTACGCCATTTTGCCAGGAGCTGTGCCAGGATCGAGTGTTTTGATCCCATAGCACTTTGCCGACCGTGACCGCTGGCCAATTGCCGGGGCGGCTGCTGGCTGGCGCTCCCTGCCCCACGTCGAGGCGGACTTGTGCCAGATGAAAGACACCGAGGTCGTGAGCTTCTCGTCGATGTTGGGCTGGACCGACGACGAGATGCTCCTATCTGTCGCCCGCCGCGTGATAGTCCTGGCGGTTTCGCCGCCCATTGTGCGCCGGGCCCGGGGCCCGGGGACGCGAAGAATATAGAAGAAATAATTGCCGCGGAGTTGCCCTCGGCTCTTGGGAGGTTCCGATAGAAGGTGCTTCCCTAGCAAGCCGAGCGCGCACGTTCCGGTGCCAGGCGCATGCTCAGCGAGATGGACGAAACCCGAGCCCGAGCCCAAGCACCTCGCGGTCTAGCGCCTGGACATGGGAGGGACAGTGAACGACGCCCGAACGCATACGGAGGCCATTCGCGACCGGGGGACATTGCTCGCCGATGCCGCTTTGGAGGCGGTCACATGCGACCCGGGAGGACGGCGTGCCGTTGGACCCGTCACGGTTGACCTGCGAGGAACGGATCGGGAGATCGGCGACCTCGCCAAGGCGCAGCTCGGGCGCGCAGCCAAGATGCCCATCGAGGCGATGCTCTTCGCCACGAACAAGATCTTCCTTAAAGCCTCCATTTCCCGCCTGGCCCCTCAAATTGACCTCCTGGCGGAGATCGCCTAGCCGGACAGATGTACTTCGCCTCGAAGCGCGGTGGACGCCTTGGGAATGAGGTTGGTGGACCTTGGCAAGTTGCCCATCGAGCTGGCCTCGGCGCGGAGACCCTTGGGAGTAGGCGAGCGAGCATCATATTTGGCGAATTTCGCGACCGGCGCCAGGATATCAGGCGCCGGTGTTCAAGAGTCGTGCCGAGAACTCCCGGACTTTTGGCCATCGCCCGTCCAATTAGGGACTTCTTGCCCTACCCCGGGCGACTTGGATTAAGCGACACTCTTGTCTGATCGCGGCCGTTGGGGCACAGGTCAGGCCGGGTTCCGCTTCGCGGTTGTCGAGGGGGAGAGCTGGCGTGCACGAATTCGGGATCGCTGAAGAACTGGCTGTGCTCGTGGACCGAACTTTTTCGGAAAATCACGGAGCCAAGGTCCTCAAGGTGGTCGTGGAGACGGGTGCGGGCGCCCTCGAAGAGATGAGCCTGCGCACAGCCTTCGAGGAGGCGGTTCGCGGCACGGCAATGGACGGCGCTGAGCTTGTTATCCAGACATGCGCGCGCGAGCACCACTGCTTCGACTGCGGGTCAGTCTTCTCCCAAGATGAGGGATCCTACGCCGCATGTCCAGTGTGTGGCGGTGTCAACACCATCTCCGCCCCGAACCACGACGTCATACTCAAATCGGTAGAAATCGAGGGATAGGTATGGAATACGACCGCCGCTCGCTCTTCGCACGTTCCCTGGCTCATACCAAGCAGCCGAGCACCGCGAAAGGCGAGGCGCTGGCGTTGCAGCGCACCTGTGAGACCAGGCTCAGAGAAGTCGAGGCGATGGAGCCCCTGTCAGGGCTGGAGCTTGCCCCCCTCCTCAGGGAGCACGAATTCAGCCGCCGGGCCTTTATAGCCTGGACCTCGGCCATGACCGCGGCGCTGATGCTTCCGCCGCTATTGAGGCCCCAGGTGGCCAAAGCGGCTGCGCTTCTCAACCGGGTACCTGTGATCTGGATAGAGGGACAGGACTGCGCTGGCAACTCCGAGGCCTTCATACGCTCCTCCGGCCCGACCGTCGAGGAGCTGCTCTTCCAGACCATCTCGCTCGAGTTCCACGAGACTCTGATGGCAGCCGCAGGCATCCAGGCCGAGCAGCGCAAGCGCCAGGCCGCCCAGATGTACAAGGGCAGTTACGTGCTGGTGATCGAAGGTGGCATACCCCTGGGAGAGAATGGCGGCTACTGCACCATCGGAGCTGGTGGCCAGACCTTCGTCGACGAGGTGCGCGAGCTCTCTGGCGGAGCCGCCCTGGTGCTGGCGGCCGGTGCCTGCGCTTTCTATGGCGGCATTCCCGCCTCCAACCCCAATCCGACCGATGCGGTGGGGGTCTCCTCGGTGGTGAGCGGAAAGCCACTGATAAACATCCCGGCCTGCCCAATGAACCCTGTCAACTTCGTGGGGACCCTGATCCACTTCGTCATGACTGGCGCCGCTCCGGCGCTCGACTCGCTCGGCAGGCCGATCTGGGCCTTCGGAAACCTCATCCACAACAACTGCGAGCGCCGCGCGCACTTCGACGCGGGCGAGTACGTGGAGCACTGGGGCGACGCAGGCGCACAGAACAACTTCTGCCTCTACAAGATGGGCTGTAAAGGCCCCTTCACCTACAACAACTGCTCGATCGTGCGCTACAACGAAGGGACGAACTGGCCCATCGGGGTTGGGCACGGCTGCATCGGCTGCTCCCAGCCTCAGTTCTGGGACACCCTGGCCTACGAGCGCCCCATGACAAGTGCGAGCATCCACGCTCCCGGCCTGGCCGGCTGGGGTGTCGAGTCCAGCGCCGACAAGTTCGGCCTCGGCCTGGTGGCCGTGGTTGGCGTCGGAATCGCCGCGCATGCCATCGCCTCGGCCGCCGCAGGGCGCCGGGCGCGCCAGGCCGAGCCTCCCAAGGCCGAAGTGGGCGCAGCATCAACTGAAGACCACCGGAACACCGGGGGAGAGGAGTAAGCGTGGCATCGCGAATCGTTGTCGACCCGATCACCAGAATCGAAGGGCATCTGCGCATCGAGGCGGTGATGGACGACACCAACACGATCACTTCGGCGTACT
>JAJYGZ010000163.1 GCA_021790495.1 Actinomycetes bacterium | reverse complement strand
TCACCCACCAAGACTAACGGGCCCGACCTCGCCTATCGCTGCTTGGAAAAACGATCGACCTTGACCCCCAAGTTTGACACGAGGCGCTAGGTGACCAAGCTCTACAACTACGCCGTTTGAGAACGAGCACCCGGCGGAGCCAGATTCGTTTCAAGTAGGTGTTAGCGGACCCTCTGAAGTGCGGCATTGGCTTCTATCAGGTTGAATGCACTGCGATCGAAGATGTCGGCGCCATTCCAGCGAACGTACATCTCGTGTTCGTCGTGCTTAGGATCGGCCAAAGCCTCAAGAAAGTACGTGAAGCCACCGGGCCCGCCGCAGTCTTCGGGCGGACAGGCGTTTTCACCCGCGACACAAAGGGCAAACTTGAGGGCTTTGCGCGTGCGGAACTCGGCCTCGACGGTGACGGTGTGCATCCACCCATCACCGAAGTCATATTCATAGCTGAACTGCCGGTGCCCGAGCAACACCTCACGGATAGTCACGGTCTGCTCGTCGATCTCGCCCTCTGGATGGTCTTCATAGCACGGACCATAGCGCGCGTCGCCGAGGCTAAAGGCGTGCAAGTGCGAGTTGGTCCAGCCCATGGCTGCCTGAATAATGTCGTGAAGTCTCGACAGCCGCGCGCTCGACGGCACGAGGATCTGTCGCCAGACGGTTGGCGTGACTCTGTCGAGTTCGACGCGCAACTGGAGGGTCAGTTGTTGAAGATTGGTGGGCATGAAGTCCTCGCGGGCTCGTTGTCGGGTACGCGAAATGGCGCGGCTCTACAAGTTTATGGCATCCGGGCCGCGACGAGGTTGGCAATTCCGGCGCTTCCCTTGGCGAAAATGACCCCAAGACCAACCTCGCTGATTTGTTACTCAGGCCGACCGAAGGACCGTATCGCCGAACCCAAAAACACTGCCGCGAAGACCGCCACGACGCCAAGCTCAACTCCAATGGGTAGGACCTTGCCAAAAAGCTCGATCCCGACCGGGAAGCGCGCTGCGGCGGCCGCGGGCATATTCTGCTCCGCAAAGACGACATGACGGAGAGGATCGACCGCATAGGTGAGCGGATTGATGCGAGTGACGGCCGAGAGCCATACCGGGAGCCCGGAAAGTGGAAAGAGCGCACCTGAGAGGAAAAGCATCGGGAGCAAGAGCAGCTGCATCACTACCTGGAAGCTCTCGATCTTTTGAATTCTACTGGCGATGAATACCCCAAAAGAGGTAAGTGCCACCGCCATAAGCAGCTCGCACCCGATCACCTCGATAATCATCAGTAGCGTCACATGAACGCCGATTATCGGTGCGAGGGCAAGCATGATCGTTCCCTGCACCGTGGCCACAGTCGCCCCGCCTGCAGTTTTGCCTAGTACCAGCGAACTACGCGAGACCGGAGCCACCAACATTTCGCGCAAAAAGCCGAATTCGCGATCCCAAACGATGGAGATCGCGGAAAAGATCGCCGTAGAGACCACGCTCATGGCGACTACACCAGGAAAGACGAACTTCTTGAAGTCAAATCCGGCCACGGAGCCCACCAGAGGCGACATACCGTAACCCAGGACGAACAAGAAGAGGATCGGTTGAATCAGGCTGGTGAGGATCCTGGTGCGGGTTCGCACGAAGCGGATCAGCTCGCGTTGCCAGATCATTACTGCGGTACGAACCTCATCGCCAAACCCTCCGGAGTGCAGCGGGGCTGTTGGTCCTTGGCTCTGGGTATCAGCTGGGAACATTTCGTTACCTCCTTGCTCCGCGCATGTGTGCGAACACGCGCGACATCTCCCCAGAGGTGCCCTGTTGATCGCGAATTTCGCTACCGGTAAAGTGCATGAATACGTCGTCCAGGGTCGGCTTGTGAATAACCACTTGGCTCACCGCGACACTAAGCGCGGCAATAATTTCTGACACTGCGGTGGCGCCGTTGGCAACAGAAATCACCAGGCCTTTTTCGGTAGCTTTAGCATCAAAGCCCGAACCGCTAAGTTCTGACAGTGCCTTGGGGTCATCGGCGGTATTGATAGTAACGCTATCGGTGCCCACTATTGCCTTGAGTCGATCCGGGCTGTCTAGGGCGATGAGATTGCCATGGTCCACGATGGCGATGCGCTCGGCGTATTCGGCCTCGTCCATGTAGTGTGTGGTCAATATTACCGTGACCTGCTCTTCTTGGCGAAGTTGGAGGACATCGCGCCACATCAGCGCGCGAGTCTGCGGGTCGAGGCCCACGGTCGGTTCATCAAGGAAGAGAATCGCGGGGGTATGGAGTAACGCCCGTGCGATCTCCAGTCGACGCGCCATCCCTCCGGAAAATGTCGTTACCAAATCTTTCTTGCGATCCGACAGGTCGACTAGTGCCAAGACCCGGTCGATGCGTGCACTTAGCTGGTCCTTGGGAACGTGATATAGCACGGCGTGGAACTTGAGGTTCTCCTCGGCGGTGAGCTGCTGATCCAAGGTCTGCTCCTGGAACACCAGGCCGATATGGCGCCGAACTTCTTTGGGGTACTTGGTGACATCCATACCCGAAACAAAGGCGGTGCCTGAGCTTGGTTTTGCCAAAGTGCAGAGCATCTTGATCAATGTGGACTTACCAGCTCCATTCGGTCCGAGGAGGGCAAAGACTTCGCCCCGGCCCACTTCAAAGCTGATCCCGTTCACCGCACGGATCTCACCGTAGTTTTTACTCAGGCGGTCGACCTTCACGGCGATTACGGGTTCAGATCCGTTTGTCGACGTAATCGCCATGGCGCACCCTCGGTTCGAGTCATCTTGCCCTACCTGTATGGGGGCAACGTTTGTCAAGTGAAATGTTCCCTTACTTGGGTTATAAATGCAAACTTGGGCCCGCTTTGCGATATCCACTAGGGGAACAGCTACTTGGCCCCTTGGATCGCGATAGATTTCCAAAGCGCCACCAGGTGTCTAATGGATCCGGCGAAGTCCCTCGGTGGCGCCAGCGCTGCGAGAAGGATTGAGCGCATCGGGCAGATCTGTGCGCCTAGATGCCATTGTGATTTCTCTCTTTGGCAGTGGGCACTCCAAGAGCAGCGGGATAAGTGCCAGCGATCCCGACGCGTTGACATCGATTGGCAGCGACGGGCTGGTTGTCGCCGACGACAAGGCGACGATGCCGCAATCGATCGACCCGCGTGCAGTGGATCGGATCGGTGTCGTCGACTGGCAACGTGGGATGACCCAAAAAGTCAGGCAACTGTGGCCAAGCGCGGTTGGATGGCCTTTCACGAGGCAAGAATCACCAACGGAGCGACCGAAGGGGTGAACAACTTGATCAAAAGAGTCAAGCACGCGGCTTTCCGCTTCACCAACTTCGCCCAACTCCCAGCGGAGGTCTACGATCCGCCACGGCTGTGCGGGGCGGTGAAGAACTCTCGGCACCCTTCGAGACCAGAAATCTCAATGGCCGGATGCTCCCTTTGCGCCCACTTTGAGCGATCCAGCCGCAACTCAAGCAACTCGGCCTTGATTCCTCGACGCAGCACGGTCCTTCGGCCACTGTCCTGGTACCCAAGCGCGCGAGATACCTGGCGGGAAGACTCGTTGTCGACAAAAGCCCCACTGTGGGCATCGAGGGCGCCGAGCCTCTCAAAGGCGAAATAAAGGATTGCCGTCCGCATTTCTTTGCCAATTCCATGACCCTGATGCTCGAGGCCGAGCCACGACCCGGTGGTGACCGTACGAATCGCCGCGAAGTCGGTTGCCCTCAGCCCCAGAACGCCCGCCATCTCGCCGTCGCCGATCACGGCTCCATTGAAGCTCCAGTTGTTCGAAGTCCATGCCGCTCGGTGAAACCATCCCCACTTCATCACTCCTCGCTCGAGCTGTGGCGATGCCTCATCGGTCCAGAGATACAGAATGGGCATCGTGGCCGGATCGTGAACTCCCTTCGACGTGAGTAGCGCTAGTGCAAACAGGTAGTCGTGGTTTGACATGCCAATTTCGACGCGGCAAGTGCGTATTCGAAGATCAAACGACGGCCGGAAAGGATTCCCCATGTCTCATTATTGCCCAGTTCGTGTCAGCTGCGGGCCGGATGCAAAATGTATGCCACCT
>JAJYGZ010000184.1 GCA_021790495.1 Actinomycetes bacterium | reverse complement strand
GACCTCACGGATAGAGATTGGAGATAGTTCCAGGTAGCTAACGCGCCCTGCCAAGGACTCCCCGCTTTGGCGAAGAAGTTCGCGTGAGGCCGAACCGAGAAGTAGGAATTGTCCGTTGGGACGTCCCCCCGCGCGTCGTTCGTCGATGATTCCTCGAAGTTCCTCGAAGATGCCCGGCATCCTTTGCACCTCGTCAAGGATGATTAACTTCTGGGTTTGACTTTGGACGAAAAGGCGAACCTCAGAAAGCATCGCTCGACCCTGGGCGGATTCGAGATCAACGTAGATCGAGGGAATTCTCGTGGCTATCGCTTTTGCGAGAGTCGTTTTGCCAACCTGCCGCGCTCCGAGCAGGACTACTGCCGGGATCGCATTTAGGCGTTCGTAGACATCTTTGAGCGCTAGTCTTTCGATCATCATCGCATATTCGGCATGGGATTCCTAAAATGCAAGGTTAAATAGCTCGAGTCTTTTAGCGTTGGCGCTTGACTCACCCGGCTTCACGTTGGTCGTACCCACCGGGAGTGGTGACTTTTATTCATCTTCTACGGCCTTGGAGCGTCGCCGCAACGTGTGGGCCATTCTCCGGAGGTCAAGTATCAATGTCAGGTACGGTTAGCTGTTGAGGAGCCCGCCTGCATTCTGTGAAAAAGCGTGCCGAGGCAGCCGCAGACCGCCCAGGGCCCCTCAGGGGTACGCACTAATGCCTTGAAGGTCACACGTAAGGCTTGCGAACTCGTGTCTTGTTCAGCCAAATATTCCGTCGTCGCTACGTTGATGACTCGTATCGCACGGATATTGAAAGCGGCCGCAACTTTGCTCCCTGCGAAACGGTCTGTCACCCACTCGATGTGTAACCAAGTGATAGTGGTCGAGGTATTGTCGCGTGCGGTTGCCGGCAAGGGCAGGGATCAATAAGGCATATAGCGCTTGTTGGGCACAAGCGAGCGCCTTGGTGGGCAGCGGGTGCCCGCAGTTGGCCAAAGGGAGGCCACCATGGCCGCGATGCTAAAACGTGCGCAGCAGGGGTCCGCAACGGTCGCAAGGCGGCCGTGGTAATTGGCTTGGGGCGCAACGCCCGCAAATAGCAGATCTACGCCGGCATTTTGTCGAATCAATTTGGCCCTACGCCGCCGATTCCGGCCCAATACCTGGAGACTTTTCGAATTACCAGATCTTGATCAGACCCCTTATCTCAAACTCATTTAGAAGACATAGGATCGCGACTACGTTGAGTTCGCGACCATTTCAAATGAACCCTAACAGTATCGGTTTGCGACTCTGGCGCCGATATCCCGAGGCCAGCTATTGGCTCGCAGCCATCGCAATGGCTTCGCTGGCCTGGTATTTCGTCGCCAGGGTCCATCAGGCAGACTTTCTGGTGTTTCTCGATGCTGGGCGCGCCGTATTGCATGGCCAAAGCCCATATCCGGCGCCTGGATCCGCGACGGTGTATTCGGGTTCGGCATTCGTCTACCCGTACTGGGCCGCCGTCGCCTTCGTTCCACTCGCGATGATGGGGACCGCAACAGCGACGGCGCTCTTTGTTTGGGGATCGATCTTGGCCTATGCGCTTACGGTCAGGCTTCTGGTTGGCGGGGATCTCATCGCCTTTGGGCTGTTGCTGTTTGCTTCTCCGGTCTTGATCAGCCTGCAGATGGGGACCTTGACTCCCTGGCTTGCGCTTGCGGTGGCCCTGGCCTGGCGCTATCGGCATATTGCGATATTCGCCGGAGTTGTTGTGGCGGCGGCGGCGACCGCCAAGCTCTTCCTGTTTCCGCTGCTCTTCTTCTTTCTTGCAACCCGGCGCTATCGAGCCTTTTTAGCCGCGGCGGTTGCTTCGGTGGCACTTGTGGGCGCAGGCTTTTTCTTCGGGCCGCTCGATCTGTGGGGATATTCGCACTTGCTGGTTTCGCTCGCTGGGCATGAGAGCACCCATAGCTGGTCCGCGCTCGGCCTTAGCGAGGCCTATGGTCTTGGCGCGGTCTTGGCCAAGTATCTCGTCGTCGTAGGTTCAGCGCTGTCTCTTGTGCTTCTTTCGAGTCGATGGCATTCGGCGCGCGACGACGGCGCGATTATGGCGGGAACTATCGTTGTCTCGCTGCTCGCCACTCCTATTCTGTGGAGCAGTTACCTCCCCCTAATTGCGGTCGCGCTTTTGGTGATGGTTCCTCGTCGTGGAGTTCTAGCCTTCTTTGCGATACCGAGTTGGTGGTTGGTTACCGCAGACCGCGGGGGAACCGCCGGAGTGATCCTTGGGATTGCCGTGGTCTTGTTTATCGGTGCGTTGACTCTTGGTGATCTTCGCTCCGTCGCGGGCCTGAAAACAGATCGGTTTGGCTTGCGTTTACGCCTAAGGGAACTGCCGGTTGCTCAGATAGCATGGCCCTCGCTCAACGCGGGCTCGATATCGATTGGCGCCTTGGTGGTCGCGGGCCTGACGCTGGCTCTTAGCGCGCCCCATTTCGCTCCGGCGATTGCGGTCCAAGCGACGCTGATCGGCCTATTGCTCGGGGCCAACCACGTGCTTGGATCCGCCGCCAAGAATCCCTCACTCCACGCCAGCGATATCGGCGGCGCCCAAAGCTCATAGGTCGCCGAGCCGAGGCGAACGAACGTCTGTGATTGGCTAGGCTTTGCCCACGCTTATCTTGAATTCCTGGTAGATCAGTTTCTTCAGATCGCCTTGGGTTATCGCGCCAACGTCGCGCCCGATCATCTTTCCGGCGGGAGAAATAAATACCGTGACTGGAAGTCCAAAGACTCCGTATTGAGATCCAACCGTGGAGAGCGGATCGAATGCGAGAGTATACGTTACCCCGGTCTTTGCCACGAATGCGAGCGCGTCAGACGACTGATCTGCGGTGTTTATCCCGATAAAGGCGACCCTGGATCCGAGGAGTTGGGCGACCCGTTCCATAGCGGGCATCTCTGTCTGGCAAGGGACGCACCAAGACGCCCAGAAGTTTAGGACCACCGGCGTGCCGCGGTATTGCGCCAGCGATATCCGCTTCGCCGGATCGCTGAGCAATGGCAGGGTCCAGCTCGGAGCGGCAATGCTCCCGTCGAGGGCCGTGAAGCCGCTCTGAATGGCCGTGGTGCGCCGCCCGCTTTGACTGGCGCCGCCCGAAAGCCCGAGCGCTTTTGTTATCGCCAGGCCACTAAGTGCTCCCAAGGCAAGCGCCGCGACAACGACAATGGTGCGACGTCGCTTAGCGTAGCGTGGCGGCCCTTGGGTCGTCGGTTCATCCATCATGCAACGATCTTTCGGTATTTGCGACACTTGCGGTGTTTGAAAACACCTTGGCAGGGGCCGCAATGGGTGTTGCTTGCGCCTGTGAGGTTAGTCGACCGGCAACGGCGGGGCGTATTGGTTCGTATCTTCATCGGCGCCTAGATGTCTCGGGGTCTAGCTCGCGGGGCTGGTACAGTTCAGCGGCGAGGGGCGACGCCTTATCAGCCGTTTGCCAACAGCTTTTGGGCGTAGCTGGCGATGCCGTGTCCCCATTGTGCCAAAGTCGCTTGAGGAAGATAGCCGGTGCCCGACTTGGTTTGATCAACGACTGGGCTGGCGAGGTAGCGCTCCTGTCCCTTGGGGTTGAGGAAATATACGTAGTCGGCATGCACGATCTGATTGGGATCGTTGTTCGCGGGGACCTGCACTGAGATTCCGTATTGCTTGGCGATTTGAAGAAGCTTGGGGCCGGGCCCGGTGAGAAAGTGCCAGTTGGCCATGTTTGTCAGGCCATGCAGCTGATCGAACGCGACGACGTCAGAGACTTGCGCGGCGAGGGGGTTGACGTTGACGGCGACGAAGTCAACCTTGGCCGCGGCCGAGCCCAGATCCTTTTGTGCGAGGAGAAACTCCTGGGTGAGAACCGGGCATACCGTGGTGCAGCGACTGTCCATGAATGCGAGCACCACGGAATGACCCCTGAACTGATTCAACGAGACGCTTTGCCCGTTTTGATCTAGCAGGGTAAATCCCGGGGCATAGCGTAAAGGGACATCCGAAAGACCCATTAGCTGGCGGAGCGGGCTTATCGACGATAGTGAACCCGCCACCGG
>JAJYGZ010000246.1 GCA_021790495.1 Actinomycetes bacterium | reverse complement strand
TACGATGCCTTCAATCAACGCCGTGGCAACTATCGAGACCCACGAAAATCCCCGCCCTTGGACGGGGCCGGAAAGCAAGAGCGCCACGAAGTAGGAAATTGCAATGCCGACGAGGTAGATGCTTGCGATGTACGGCGGAAAGTAGAGCCCGACGTACAGGGCGACCCAAAAGTACAGCGGGGCGAAGTTCTCGTGAGCTCTCGAACCAATGACCACCAGCACCGTGACGAAGAACAGCCCTATGGCTACGTCAGCATACATGCCCCCGTTGCCGATTTTCATATTGAATATGGCGTGGAGGATTCCACTTAGCGTGGCGATACCAGCGATAACCAGCAACTCAAAGGTAGACGATTGTGAAAAGTGCCCGTCGGCGAGCCCGTATAGGGTCAGCGCCCCGGTAGCCAGCGGGAAGATTGCCCCAATTTTTTCTGATTCGGAAAGCGCAAGACGCAATCGGGCTAAAAGGCTATTTCTCATACATGACGTCGATCACAAAGAAAGCCTCTCAGCCCCGGTGGTGCGCGTAAGCGCTGGCAAGTTCGCTGCAGCCCGTGCTCCTGGCTTCCAGGTAAGTGAAGCGGACCAGACATTCATTCGACTTACGCAAACGCGAACGGCAACGTTGCATTCGCCATCATAGGCGTCGTTTGGCCGCGACGAGAGACTTTGCCACATGTTTTATAGCCGATCGCCGATTGAGAAGAGCCCTACCTGGGGGGAGCACGATCCCCGAGCTTGCCGCTGGCGAAATCGAAGTTATTTCAAGTTTTGGACATAGCGAGACGGCTAAAGACACCCCGGCAGGAGGACTAGGTCGTTTCCCGTCATATTTCTCGCCCGAACGAAATTCGATTTCAATGTCGGGGTCTTGAGGCTATCGCGGCTCCGTAGAACCGCGGCTGTGGCAACCGCAGAATACCCGAGCGAGGTAATTCGCGCTCCTTGTCAGCTGTTGCAGTTGAACGGCCGTCGCCTCATTAATGCGCTGCAAGGTTTCGTGGCACCGCACCAAGGTGCCCCGTCGCCGGCGGATCCGACCTACCTCGATTGCGCATCGCTATAACCGCGCTATGGCCTGGCTATTAGTTCGGCGGTAGAGCATGGCAGATCGACGACAAGTCCTGAAATTGGCCGGAGCGAGTAGGGGCGGGCCGAGGGCGGAGCACCCCGCTAAATTTGGACCTAACCCAAGGTAGGCTGTTCTCTTTTGAGCCATTCCCCGAGAATCAAGGTCGATGATTCTCTTTGAGGCGAGGTAGCGGATGTATACGGCACGTTCTTCACGGGTTCTAGTTCTTGATTTCGGTGCACAATACGCGCAATTGATTGCTCGGCGAATCCGAGAGCACCATGTCTATTCAGAGATAGTTCACCACGGGATCTCCGTTGAGGAGATCAAAGCGATTGCGCCAAAGGCGATTGTTCTTTCGGGGGGACCTAAGAGCGTCAATGTCGACGGGGCTCCCCGAATAGACCCGGCTATCTTCGACCTCGGAATTCCCATCCTGGGGATATGTTATGGCGCCCAGTTGATAGCCGATGAACTCGGAGGCGAAGTGTCTCGGGGCGAATCAGGCGAGTATGGCAAGGTGCAGCTTACGATCCTCGAGCACGGTGAACTCGCCGAAGGCGTCTCCAAAGACTCGGTGGTCTGGATGAGCCATTTTGACGCCGTTACCCATCTTCCTGAGGGTTTTACCTTGATTGGGTCTACCCCCGATGCTCCTTGCGCGGTCTTCGAGAATTCGGCTCGGCGTATCTACGCGGTACAGTTCCACCCCGAGGTGGAGCACACCGACCAGGGGTGGAAGTTTTTTGACAACTTCTTGCGCAAGGTGACTCGGGCGGAACCCAGTTGGACGAACTTCTCGATAATCGAGGAGGCGATCGAGCGAATTCGGACCGAGGTTGGCGAATCGCATGTCATTTGCGCTCTCTCTGGCGGGGTCGATTCGTCGGTTGCCGCTGCTCTGGTACATCGAGCCATTGGAGACCAGCTCCATTGCGTCTTCGTTGACACGGGATTGATGCGCTTTGGCGAGGCTGAGACGGTTGAGCGTACCTTCACCGAGCAGTTTGGGATTGATCTTCGCTCCATCGATGCGAGCGAGAGGTTTTTTGCCGGGCTATCCGGTGTTACCGATCCTGAGGAGAAGCGAAAGATAATCGGGGAGAATTTCATCCGCATCTTTGAGGAGACCGCCTCTGAGTTTAGAGATGCAAAATTCCTGGTCCAAGGCACTCTGTACCCTGACGTTATCGAGTCCGGTACCGGAACGGCCGCCCGCATCAAATCGCATCACAATGTCGGGGGGCTCCCCCAGGATATGGACTTCGACCTGATCGAGCCGCTGCGGGAGCTCTTCAAGGACGAAGTTCGCGCGATTGGCGAAGAGCTCGGATTGCCGGACGAGATCGTTTGGCGCCAGCCGTTTCCCGGGCCCGGTCTTGCGGTGCGGGTCGTGGGAGAAGTGACAATTGAGAAGGTCGAGATAGTGCGGGCCGCGGACAAGATTGTTGCAGAGGAAGTGGCCCGCTCTAATTTTGGCAAACGAGCTCTGTGGCAGAGTTTCGCGGTGCTGGCCGATATTCGGTCAGTAGGTGTGATGGGTGACGAGCGTTCGTACGCCTATCCAATTATTCTTCGCGCCGTGGAGTCTTCTGACGCCATGACCGCGGACTGGGCCCGGCTCCCCTATGAGCTACTTGAGCGAATTTCTTCGCGCGTCGTGGCTGAAGTGGCGGGAGTAAATAGGGTGGTCTATGACATCACTTCCAAGCCGCCCGCAACCATCGAATGGGAGTAGGCACCAAGAACTTGATTATGGCGGTTGCAATTGATTTTTGATTCCACCGGTGGCGACCTTCGTAGCGGCTTGAATCCGCCACAGGAGGCTGCAGTGACCCATGAGGGTGGCCCGCTCCTTGTGGTCGCTGGTGCGGGTTCGGGCAAGACCAGGGTGCTAACTCGTCGTATCGCGTATCTGATCTCTGAGATGGGAGTCGCCCCAGGCTCTATATTGGCGATCACTTTTACCAATAAGGCTGCCGCAGAGATGAAGTCGCGCGTGGCCGAACTTGTTGGCCCCGTTGCTTCAAGCATGTGGGTATCTACCTTCCACTCTGCGTGCGTGCGAATTCTCCGTTCGCACGGGGATGCGATTGGATTTAGTCGCAACTTTGTAATATACGATCAGGCAGACTCCGAGAAGCTGGTCTCCCTCATCACTGCTAGCCTCGGGCTGGATTCCAAGCGTTTCCCGCCTAAAAAAGTTGCCGCGTCGATCTCGGCGGCCAAGGCTGAGCTGGTGGGTCCAAGTGAACTTGCCCAGCGCGCCTTCCATATCCTCGAGCGCAAGGTGGCCGAGGTGTACGGGCTCTACCAGGAGCGGCTGGTTGCGGCGAACGCGATGGATTTTGACGATCTCATCTCGCGCACGAACCAGCTTTTTGACGAGAATCCGTTGGTTCTGGAGCACTACCAGCGGCGCTTTTTGCACTTGCTGGTAGACGAATACCAAGACACCAATCATGCCCAGAACGCGCTGGTAGTGAAACTCGGATCTAGGAGCCGCAACGTCTTTGTCGTCGGAGATTCCGACCAGAGCGTCTATGGATTTCGCGGTGCTGACATCCGAAATATCCTTGAATTCGAGAAAGCCTTCGATGACGTCGCGGTAGTCAAGCTGGAGCAGAACTACCGCTCCACTCAGAATATCTTGCGTGCCGCCAATGCGATTATCGATAATAACGACATGCGCGAGCCCAAGCGCCTCTGGAGCGATCTCGGCGATGGCGAGAAGATCCGCCTTTTCGTGGGAGACGACGATCGCGAGGAGGCTAATTTCATCGCGTCGCAGATCTATCGCGAGAAGGTCGATTCGTCTCGGCCATTCTCTGACTTCGCCGTTTTTTATCGGATCAACTCCCATAGCCGGGCTATCGAAGAGGCATTGATTCGTCGCTCGATTCCGTATCGGGTGGTCGGCGGGACCCGCTTTTACGATCGCCGCGAAGTGCGCGACGTGATGGCCTATCTGCGGCTGATCGCCAATCCAAACGACAAGGTCGCCCTCC
>JAJYGZ010000250.1 GCA_021790495.1 Actinomycetes bacterium | reverse complement strand
CAGCATGACCACCTATACGACGAACGGCCTGCTCGATGGCATTCGGGTCGCAGGCAGCCTCAGGTGCGCTCACGATGCACTTCACCGACACCTTGTTGCCGTTGATGGCGAGGGTCGCCAAGCCCAGGAAATTTGATACGCTGGATTTGGGGAAAATTTGCTGTTGGAGCTTTTTACGGGGGAGCGTCGCGTTGCTTGAGAGCACCGGGTCAACTAGACGCTCGACGATTCAACTACTTACCAGCGCGTTGGTATTGACAATCCTTGTCATCGCTGCGGCGACATTTTCCTCGACGTCTCAGGGTGTATCTTCCCAATCCAAGGCCGTCGCCGCTCAGGTTCAAAGCGCCGGCGGCCTTATTGTTCGGGTACCACGCGTTCTCGGGGGCATAGCCACCGACGGGACCAAAGTGACGGTTTCGTCGGCCGCAGCGGCAGCGCTGCGCAATATCTGCAGCGTCTTGCGTGTCACCATTGTGGTGCTCCCCGCATACTTCAATACCACCACCTCAGGTGAAACTCTCAGTCCTCTTCCTAACGCGTCGGCTCCGCCCGTGACCCATCTGGCAAGTGGATCCTCGGTGGATGTCATTCCCGACCCGGTTCGCATCGCTCGCTATCAGCCTCCGGTCGCTGGCTTTAGCTTTTGCACCGCCTACATTTCGGCGCGCAATTCCAAAGCCTTTGGCTATGTCACGCCCAAGGGCTCCAAAGGTATCCCACTGGCCACCATCGAAGTCGCCAAAGCCTACGGTTCCTACTGGGTCTTGGCGGCTCGGTCGCTAAGGGAGAGCTTTTGGCTTCCCGTGGCGGTATTTATCTTGCTGGCCCTGGGGCTTCTCAGATTGCTTCTCCAAACTCGCAAGGAGACCTTTGGCCTTTCCACCGCGGAGTTGCGCAGCCTTCTCCAAGAGCAGGAGGCTTTGCTCAAAGGCATTTCCGAAGGGGTGATTGGCTGCGATCACGAAGGGCGGGTGCGCTTTGTCAACTCTGAAGCCCGACGTCTCCTCGGCTTGCCGGAGAACTCCATCAATCGACCGATTCGTCACCTGGTGCGAGGTAAGCGACTTCGTCAAGTGCTGGTGGGCGACATCCCCGGGCGGGATCTTCCCGTGGTGGTGGGACGGAGTATTCTCTCCATCTCGCGGCTGGGAATTGAACACGAAGGGATGAACCTTGGATATGTCATTACCATTCAAGACCGAACCGAGTGGGAGAGCCTGATGCGCGAACTCGATGGCATGGTGGGTATGACGGAAGCCCTACGAGCTCAGGCTCACGAATTTTCCAACAAGATCCATACCATCGTAGGGCTCATCGGACTTGGTGAATTCGAAGAGGCGATCTCCTTCGCCATGAACGTCTCGGAGCGGCGCGGAAACGTTCATGAGCAGGTCGACAGCATTTCGGATCAGATGCTCAAAGCTCTGGTGCTCGCCAAGGGCACCGTGGCTTCGGAAAAGGGCGTGGAGCTGCGGCTTATGGAGGACTCTGCGGTTCTTGGAGTACTGCGCAATCCCCTCGACATCCTTACCGTGATTGGAAATCTCGTCGATAATGCCCTCGATGCCGTTTTGGAGAGTTTCAAGGCGGACCCCTTGACGTTGCACCATCCCGTTGAGATGTGTATCGAGCTTCGCCTTCGGTCATCAGGTGAGAATCTCTACATCCAGGTAACCGATAGCGGGGGAGGCATTGATGCAGAGATCCTTCCCTCGATCTTTACCGATGGCTTTTCCACCAAGGCTTCGGCAGGGGGATATCGACGCGGCCTCGGCCTGGCGTTGATCTCCCAGATTGTCGCCAAGTACAACGGAGTGATCGAGGTTTCCAACCGGCCCGGCGCCTCCTTTAGTATTGAGTTGCCTGGCGTAATTGAACTTGGCGACGATGGGGGCATCGAACTGGGTGTCCTTGGAGAGCATGGAGAGGTTTTCTCCGCGGTGAGCAAGTAAGGGAGGACCGATGGCATTGCCGATCGATGAAGGAGGCGCCTTGCGCGAAAGCACTCGCATTCGCACTTTGGTTGTCGACGACGACTTTCGCGTCGCGCAGCTCCATGGGGCGTATGTAGATAAGCTCGCGGACTTTGAGACCTGTGGCTTTGCCAATACCGGTGCCATGGCCATCGCCGCAGTTCGGGATCTCCAGCCCGACCTGGTTCTCCTCGACCTCTATCTGCCTGACACCGACGGTCTTAGTGTGCTTCGTACCCTCCGCCAGAGCGAACCTCCTCGACCCGATGTTATTGTGATCACCGCGGCGCGCGATTGTGCCAGCGTGAGAGAGGCGATGAAGTGCGGCGCGATGTACTTCATTACCAAGCCGTTCGACTCGCGTAGCCTCACCGAACGCCTCGAGGCCTACAAGTTGATGAAGGCAGAGTTCGAATCCTCAAGCGATCTCGACCAGGCTCAGATCGATCGCCTCTGGTCGGTAGTTCGAACCTCGCCTGAAGAAGCGCTGCCCAAAGGCCACTCACCGCACACCATGGAGGTGGTAGTGGCCACCCTGCGCGCTGTCAACGAGAAGCTCACCGCAGACGAGATTGCCCGTCGTACTGGTCTTTCGCGCAGTACCACTCAGCGCTATCTGGCCTATCTTTCCCGTCTTGGCAAAGTGAACTTGACGATGAAATACGGTGCGAGTGGACGCCCGGAGCACCTTTACAGCTGGGCGTAGTCTCGCGGGGCGGCGTGAGCACTTTGGCGTGGCGAGCGCTAGAGGTTGACTTCGCGGCCGATGATCCGTTTCGCGATCTTTGAGATTGCGCCATAGATGGTGTGAATTTGCGCATCCACGAAAGCGCGAGGCCGCGGGGTATTCGCTGGTCTAACTGGGCGCTCCAAGAGCGGATCTGGGCGTCAGGAGGACGAACGGACGGATGCGTCAAAGGTGAGGCTGGGATTCGGGGCTCACAAGGATTCGGTGAGCGACTTTCGTTCTCGGGCGTCCAAGTTGGCGACCTTGACCGTTACGACATCTACCGACCGCTTGCTTCGCATGGCCCCAGAGGAAGCCTGCCTCGGCTACGCTTTTGCCATCTCGCCGACTTTCAGCCTTTGGATCCCACCCGACGCGCTTTGAGTTCGTCAAAAAATTGGCGGGACTGGCGAGCATCGATCCGTTATTCCCAGGTCACCACGCACCAGAGCATCTTGGCGCCTTTGCCATTGAGGCCGCTTTGGCTTGTGTCAATGATTGATCTCGCCGAGAGTGCAGTGGGTGGTAAATATTTGCATCGTCGCTGGCGACTCGATGGATAACGCGCAGTGCAACGCACTAGAGGTGCTCGTGGCTGTGCTCAGTGGCGGGAACTTCTCCCTCAAGTAACTTCTGCCGTCCTAATTACGGGGTGCAATCTCGGACTTGGGCGACGACTTCTAAAGGCATTCCGACGCCATTGGCGCCGAGCCGAAGTCGAAGTTGGGCTTCGCGGCCGCAAATTCGCTCTACGAGGCGGTCGAGGAGTGCCCCCACTTTGAGAGCCTCAAGGCGAGCTGGCTGATCAGCAATGGCCATCACGAGCTGCTTATCCAGGGTATGGCCCGTGTTACCTCCCAAGTTGCCGCAATGGTTTCGCAAAAGCCTACGGAGTGAATCTCCGATCGGTCGGTCTATATTCGCGCGGCCTCCGCAGTGAGATGGACCTTGTCGGCGGTGCCGCCATCGCACTTACTGATCTTCGCGAACACGTTAGAAGTCCCCCGGTCCGCTTTGTCGAATCCCGGGTAGACGGAGCCGCATGGGCCTTAGCGATCCAAATCGGTCGATGACCACCTCATCGATGGGTTGATAATGCTACCCAGCTCGAGATCGGATTGTCTTCTGGCCAACGCGCCTCTTCGGTTGGGCAACTTTGAGAACAATTTTGCCTCCCAAACCCTTTCTGCATCGCGTGGGATCAATGAGCACAACTCCAAATATGGGATTAAGTGTTAACTGTGAATTAAATCTGTGTTTCCACTGTGTATCGCAATATAAATATCAGCGAGGGTGAAATTCGACACACTTTGATGCTGCAAAGTCCCTCTGTATCACTGGCAGACACTCGATAAGGGGGGGGGATCGTGTTTCGCAGGCCTGTATGCCTTGT
>JAJYGZ010000027.1 GCA_021790495.1 Actinomycetes bacterium | reverse complement strand
CTTGGGGCCCGAAACGGTTACGTCGTTGGCGTCGATAATTTCGACACTGACGCCCGCGGGCACACCCACCGCCACTTTACCAATTCGAGACATTTGACTTACCTACTCCTCAAATACGGGATCACACCGCTACCAGACGTAGCAGATGATTTCCCCGCCGATCTTTTGCTTGCGTGCTTCGCGATCCGTCATCAGGCCCTTGGAAGTGGAAAGAACCGCCACTCCCAGACCACCGAGCACACGGGGGACTGAATCGGCACGAGAATAAACACGTAGTCCCGGCTTGGAAACTCTCTGAATTCCCGAGATAACTCGCTTACGCTCCGGAGAGTACTTAAGCTGAATTTCCAGCGCCTTACCTGGTCTACCTTCGGCGTCCTTGACCGAAAACCCCTCGATGTAGCCCTCTTGCTTCAAGATGTCCGCGAGGGCACCTTTCAACTTCGAGCCGGGCATCGTCACACTATCGTGCATTGCGACATTGGCATTGCGGATGCGTGTAAGCATGTCCGCTATCGGATCCGTCATCATATTAGGGCCTCCCTTCTACCAGCTAGCCTTGGTCACGCCGGGTATCTCTCCCGCGTGCACCATTACCCGAAGGCAAATCCTGCAAAGGCCGAATTTGCGATAAACCGAATGCGGTCGTCCGCATCGCCCGCATCGCGTATATGCCCTTACCTTGAACTTGGCGGCGCGTCTTTGCTTCTCTATTAGGGCCTTCTTGGCCATATCGTTTCCTAGCCCTCTCTCTTGAAGGGAAACCCAAAAGCCGACAGAAGTGCTCGGCCTTGCTCGTCCGTCACGCCACTGGTGACGATCGTGATATCCATGCCTCGAGTGGCATCGATCTTGTCATACTCAATCTCTGGGAAGATCAACTGCTCTCCCACTCCAAAGGTGTAGTTCCCATGGCCGTCAAAAGATTTTGGATCAAGACCACGAAAGTCTCGAATTCTCGGTATCGCCAATGCAATGAGCCGATCGAGAAACTCCCACATTCGATCGCCCCGAAGCGTAACCTTGGCGCCGATCGCGTTGCCCGCGCGGAGCTTAAAGCCCGCGACCGACTTGCGCGCCCGAGTGACGATAGGCTTCTGGCCGGTAATCACCTCTAGGTCGCGAATAGCGCCCTCTAGCAGGGAAGCCTGCTGAGTAGCCCGCCCGACACCCATGTTAATCACAATCTTTTCGAAGCGCGGAACCTGCATAATGTTGCCTAGTTCCAGCGTCTCTTGCAACTCAGCGCGCACGGTTGCGTTATAGTTCGCCTTCAAACGAGGCAACTCTCTTGCTTCAACGCTCACAGCTCACCTCCGCACTTCTTACAGATTCTCGTCTTGACTCCATCGGTCCCGATCCGATATCCGACACGAGTCGGCCCATCGGTTGAACAGATGATTTGGACGTTGGATGCCGAAATCGGCATGTCCTTTTCGATGATTCCGCCCTGGGTCACCTTGCTGGTGGGCCGCAAATGCTTCTTTGCCACATTTACCCGCTCCACAATCAATCTGTTTTCGGCAGGAATTACTTTCGAAACCGTTCCATCGCGGCCCCGATCCTTGCCGGCCATGACCTTGACCTTGTCTCCTTTATGGATCTTCACTACAGCACCTCCGGTGCCAGGGAAATAATTCTCATGAACTTCTTGTCACGCAGTTCGCGCCCGACCGGTCCGAAGATGCGGGTACCGCGTGGCTGCATGGCGTCATTGATGATGACTGCGGCGTTCTCATCGAAGCGGATGTAGCTTCCATCGGCACGGCGCTTTTCCTTCTTGGTCCGAACGACCACGCACTTGACAACGTCTCCGCGCTTGACGGTCGCTCCGGGAATGGCGTCTTTGACGGTCGCCACAAACACATCGCCAATGCTCGCGTAGCGACGCCGGGATCCTCCGAGGACCTTGATTACAAGGACCTCCTTGGCTCCAGAATTGTCGGCGACCCTAAGTCGCGTCTCTTGCTGAATCACTTTGCCCGCTCCAGGATCTCGATAACACGCCAGCGCTTCAGCTTGGAAAGCGGCCTGGTCTCCTCGACACGTACGGTATCCCCGACTCGAGCTTCGAGCTTGGAGTCATGCGCATAAAGCTTCTTGGTCCGCTGCACCGTCTTGCGGTAGCGAGGGTGGCGTACATGCTCGATAATTGCGACAACGACAGTATCGGTCATCGAATCCGAGATTACGGTACCATCGCGCAGTTTGCGATTGGTGCTCTCTTTGGTATTTTCATCTGCAGTCATTGCTGTTTCCTACCTACTTGGCCTGGGCCGACGCACGGGCCCGCTCGGCCGAAATCGTACGGAGCCTGGCGACTTCTCGCTTGAGCGTCCGAATCCGTGACGTATTGGCTACCTGGGCAGTCGCAACATCGAAACGCAAGTTGAAAAGCTCCTTGACGCCTTCGTTGATGCGTTCGGCGATCTCTGTGTCACCGAGCTCGCGCAATTCTGATGGCTTGGTCATCGCTTTAGCTCCCCACTCCTTCTGAGAACGAGTCACGCACTACCACGCGTGCCTTAAATGGCAGCTTTTGGATCGCTCTCTCAAGAGCTCCTCGAGCCAAATCCTCCGCCACGCCATTTAGCTCAAACAGAATCCGCCCCGGCTTGATAACGGCGACCCAAAACTCTGGGTTGCCTTTGCCGGACCCCATCCGGGTCTCCGCGGGCTTCTGAGTTACCGGCTTATCCGGAAAGACCCGGATCCAGACTTTTCCGCCACGGCGAACGTGACGAGTCATGGCGACGCGGGCGGCCTCAATCTGGCGGGCAGTGAGCCAGCCTGATTCGAGCGCCTGAATCCCATATTCTCCAAAGTTAAGTTCGGTGCCGCCCTTGGCTAGACCAGTACGCCGACCACGATGCACCTTGCGGTGTTTGACTTTTCTTGGCATCAACATGGCTAATCGCTCTCCCGCTTGAAGTGGGCAGTCTCGTGGGATTCCTGCCTGACTCTCTTCTCGAAATCTTCGCTACGGTCCAGAATCTTCTCAAGCTGCTCGGCACCTTCCACGACTGGTTCGGTCGGCGTTGGGGCGACTGTACGGGGCCGCGCGTCTACGACACGACGCCCTCCGCCAGCGGACACCACGCGCCGCGGGCGAACCGGAGCTTCAGGAGTTGGCTCGGCGAGACTCGGCACCTTATAGGGAACGATGTCCCCCTTGTAGATCCATACCTTCACGCCGATGCGGCCAAAAGTGGTACGCGCCTCGCGGAATCCGTAATCGATATCTGCGCGCAGGGTATGCAAAGGAACGCGACCTTCGCGATAAGACTCCTTGCGCGACATCTCCGCGCCGCCAAGGCGACCGGAGCACTGGATGCGCACCCCTTGGCCGCCAGCACGCTCCACCAGCTGCATCGAGCGCTTCATGGCGCGACGAAAGCTCACGCGCCGCGCCAGCTGGTCGGCGATGCTTTGCGCAACAAGTGCTGCGTCCAACTCGGGCTGAGACACTTCCTTGACGTTTAGCTGCACCTTCTCATTCGAGATGAGAGCGCCGAGGTCGTGACGAAGCTCTTCTATCTTCTTGCCCTGGTGCCCAACTATCGGACCAACCTTGGACGAGTAAATATCAACGCGCACATCACCGCGCTTGCGCTCGATCTCGACACGGGAAAGCTGCAAAGTTTCCAGTCGCTTATTGAGAAAGTTGCGGATCTTCCAGTCCTCTAACACTGTCTCTTTGTAGTTCTTGTCCTCGTACCAGGTCGACTTCCACTTGGTAGTAATTCCGAGACGAAATCCGTAGGGGTTTACCTTCTGACCCATCAGTTCTTCTCACTTTCAGAATCGAGCTCAGCGGAAGCGTCCGCTGCGCCCTCTTCGGCGACAACTTCCGCGTCGAGAACTTCGCTCGAAGCAACCTCGTCTTCTACGACAGGGGAAACGGGCGAAACCTCCTCGGACAAAGGCGCCTCGATGGTAACTTCCTCATTGAGGATCTCGGCTTCGACTGTCTCGACACTTGCCGCGACAGGTTCGGCAGATGCTGCATCGCCACCGCCGGATCCGCGAACTCGGGCGGAACGCCGCTCAGCTCGACGAGTCGCATCAACGCTGCGCTTGCGGGAAATCTCGGCTATTCGGCTGGAATCCAT
>JAJYGZ010000329.1 GCA_021790495.1 Actinomycetes bacterium | reverse complement strand
CTTGAGCCTCGTCCACCGCGCCGTTCAATTCGATGCGAATCGAGTCTTTGCGCACCCGTCCTCCATAAAGCAGGCCGGTGCTACCGTCGTCGCCCTTCTTGGTGTAGATCTTCACGAGTCCAAGCTATCGTGCCCGCGATGGATTCGTTACCTGGGCGCCTTCAGCTAACCTAGATACAAAAGCCATGAGCAACTACCTTGAACTAATTAAAGAACGCGTCGTCGTATTCGATGGCGCTACCGGTACCAACCTTCAGCTCGCCAACCTGAGCGCCGCTGACTTTGGCGGAGCTCAGTTCGAAGGACTCAACGAAAACCTTGTCTTTACCCGACCAGATGTCGTGCGCAACTTGCACGCGAGCTTTTACGAAGCGGGCTCCGACGTGGTGGAAACAAACAGCTTTGGATCCTTTCCGGTTGTACTATCGGAATACGGCATCCCTGAGGCGACCTATGAACTCAACTTGGGCGCCGCAAAGCTCGCTCGCGAAGTTGCCAGAGACTACGCGAGTCCCTCGCGAAAACTCTACGTTGCCGGATCGATGGGACCTGGAACCAAACTTCCCTCTCTAGGTCAAATTGCTTTTAAGGATCTCTCGGCGGGATACCGGGAACAGGCAAGGGGCCTGATCGCTGGCGGTGTCGACCTATTGATCATCGAGACCATTTATGACCTGCTAGGCGCCAAGGCCGCAATCATCGGGGCGCGCGCGGCGATGGCTGAAGCGCAGATATTCCTTCCGATCCAAGTGCAGGTAACCGTCGAAATGACCGGGAGAATGCTTCCAGGCACCGAAATCGCCGCCGCCCTGATCTCGCTTCGATCGCTCGACGTCGATGTCATCGGGATGAATTGCGCAACCGGACCGACGGAGATGGGCGAGCACCTCCGCTACCTGACCCAAAGTACGTCTCTACCCGTATCTGCCCAGCCCAACGCCGGGCTCCCATCGGTCGTAGACGGGAAGATGCATTACGATTTGACGCCCGAGGATTTGGCACGACACCAACGACGATTCGTCGACGAGATGGGTGTCGGGATCGTTGGCGGGTGCTGCGGAACCACTCCTGAACATATCCGGGCTCTGGCGGACGCCGTCGCGTCCCGGCGTGCCAAATCGCACACCGCCGACGCGCTTCCCGCAGTCGCCTCGCTCTACAGTGCGGTCCAAATCGAACAGGACCTCTCCTTCTTCTCGGTGGGAGAGCGCACCAACGCCAACGGATCGAAGCGATTTCGCGAAGCGATGCTCGATCAAGATTGGGATGTCTGCCTGGAGATCGCCAAAAACCAGGTTGCCGAAGGAGCCGATGCGATCGACCTGTGCGTTGATTACACCGGAGCCGACGGTGTGGCGGACATGGCCGCTCTAGCTTCGCGCCTGGCGACGGCCTCGACTCTTCCCATCGTCTTGGACTCCACCGAGCCGCAAGTTATCGAAACAGGCCTGCAATATCTCGGCGGACGCGCAATCCTAAACTCAGTCAACCTCGAGGATGGCGACGCGGCCGGCACCCGTCTGGACTTGTTTTTGAAACTCGCAAAGAAATACGGAGCCGCGGTGGTCGCCACTTGCATCGACGAGCAAGGGCAGGCGCGCACCGCGGATTGGAAGCTGTCGGCAGCAAGGGCAATCTATGATATTGCGACCAACCGCTACGGGCTTGCGCCCGGAGATATTCTCTTTGACCCCTTAGTCCTTCCGATATCCACCGGCATGGAAGAGTCGCGACGCGACGGCATCGAGACGATCGAGGGGATCCGAAAGATCAAGGCCGGACTACCCGGCGTCTTCACGTTGGTGGGACTCTCCAACGTCTCCTTTGGGCTAAATCCCGCCGCCCGAACCGTACTGAATTCGGTCTTTCTCGCCGAGTGCCTAGAAGCTGGCCTCGACGCAGCAATAGTTCATCCCTCCAAGATCGTACCGCTATCCAAGATCGCCGAAGAAGAGAGGAAGGTCTGCCTTGATCTGATCTATGACCGTCGCAGCGACGGCTACGACCCGCTATCGGCACTTATCCAACTCTTCGAAGGTGTTACGGACGCCGCAGCCGTCAAGGAGGACCTGAGCGCTCTGCCGGTAACCGAGCGCATTGGTCGACGTATCGTCGATGGCGACCGTATCAACATCGTGCGGGATCTCGATGAGGCACTTGCCGCCGGATACCAGCCGCTCGACTTGATCAATGAACACCTGCTCGCAGGAATGCGCATCGTTGGCGATCTCTTCGGAGCCGGGCAGATGCAGCTCCCGTTTGTCCTCTCCTCTGCCGAAGCCATGAAGACCGCCATAGGGCACCTCGAGCCGCTGATGGAAGCTGCGGATGTGACGCGCAAGGGCAAGGTAATCCTGGCCACTGTCAAGGGCGACGTCCACGATATCGGCAAGAACCTGGTCGACATCATCTTTTCGAATAACGGCTACGAAGTCCACAACCTTGGCATCAAGGTATCTATCGGCGAAATGGTGGCCAAGGCGATCGAAGTCGGTGCTGACGCGATCGGCATGAGCGGGCTATTGGTGAAAAGCACCTTGATCATGCGTGAGAACCTAGAGGAGTTGAACTCACGCGGCCTTTCCAACATACCCGTGATACTGGGCGGTGCGGCGCTAACCCGCACCTATGTCGAACGCGATCTGCGCGGCACTTACCAAGGAAGAGTCTTCTACGGCAAAGACGCATTCGAGGGATTAGCAGTCATGGACAAGCTGGTGGCGCTGAAGACCGGCTCCCTGGTGGATGACGAATACGGCCGAACCCTGGGCGAGCGCAAGCTTCCTCCGCGCAAGTCGCAGCTACGCGCTGCTCAAGCCGATGTCGAAGCCAAACGGAGCACGGCGGTCGACACCGACAACGAGGTCTTTGTACCTCCATTTCTCGGCACCAGGATCGCCTCAGGGATTCCCTTGGATGAGATCGCCGGATTTCTCAATGAAACCGCCCTCTTTCGCAATCAGTGGGGCTATCGGCCCCAAAACGGTGAGAACGACGCCGAGTTCAAGGACCGGCTCAGGGCAACCTTGCGAACTGAACTCGATTCAGCCAAGGCCGAAGGCACGCTGGTGCCAAAAGTCGCCTACGGCTACTTCGCCGCCGGATCGCTTGGTAACGAGTTGCTTATCTTTTCCGACGCCAGCCGCAGCGAAGTGATCGAAACCTTCGACTTTCCTCGTCAGAAGGTCGAGCCTTACCTATGCATCGCCGACTTCTTCCGGCCGGTTGATTCCGCCGAATGCGACTACATCGCCATGACGGCGGTGACGATGGGGTCCGAGGTATCGCGGCGCACCGCCGAACTCTTCGCGGCGAACGACTACAACGCATACCTCCGGCTCCATGGCCTGGGTGTAGAAATGGCCGAGGCGCTCGCCGAGTACTGGCACCGGCGAATTCGATCGGAATGGGGATTTGTCGACCAGGACGGCGAGACGCTCACCGGGCTCTTTAGACAGAAGTACCGCGGGGGGCGCTATTCGTTCGGATATCCGGCGTGCCCGCGGCTTGAAGACAATGAGAAGCTCGTAGCGCTAATCAGCGCCGATCGAATCGGCATCGAAGTCTCTGAAGGCTTTCAGCTCCACCCCGAACAGTCGACGACCGCGATAATCTGTCATCACCCCCAAGCCAAATACTTCGTCGCATAGGAAAGCTCGTTCATCCTTAAACGACTCGAGTATTTCACGCGTCGACGCGCCTTCCTTGATAGGCGCCGGTAACCCACCTCCCGGAGCGGTGATCACCCACCCTGCCATTGGAGCCAAGTAACCGGCGCTCCTATACTCGATGAAAACCCGAGAGAACAAGTCACGGAGGATTCGAACTGTCGTACATCGCGAACTGCATGGCAAATCGGGATGGAACACTCGCATTCTGGTTTGAGGCTACCGCGGTCGACCTTTTGGAGAGCGGGAATCTAAACACCGGCTATGTCACGAGCGGTGCCCAGCTCCATCCCTTCGCCTGGATTTCCAGATTGGAGGAATCCACTTTGGGTGAGGTGTGTAAAACAACCGTTCCCAGAGCAAAAGCGGAGTTGCACTGGCGATATCTTCGATTGCCGGTTTACGCCAAGGGGCTGCCTAAACCGTCACCGGGCAACTGGATCGACCTCGGCGAAATCCCTTCGAAAAAGTCGGGCTTAGAAA
>JAJYGZ010000177.1 GCA_021790495.1 Actinomycetes bacterium | reverse complement strand
CCCGGCACCTCGAGAATCGATGGGGGCCGATAGCCATCAAAAGCCGTGTCCGAGTAGGCAAAATCATGCACCACAACTACACCGCGCTCGCGCGCGAATGCGACAAGACGCGCCATCCAGGGGAGATCTACGCACATTGTGGTGGGATTGTGCGGGAAAGAAACTACGATCACCCGAGGCTTGGGCCAGGTCGACTCAAAAGCCTCCTTTAAGTTGGCGAAAAAAGTTTCGGGCGACGATCCGGGCTCGCCGAGACGAACTTGTCGTACCTCAGCTCCGGTGAAGAGCGGTGCCCATATGTGAATCGGATACGACGGCGACGGAACTAGCGCGGTGTCGCCCGGGCCCACCAACACCCACATCAAATGACTCAGACCCTCTTTTGCGCCGATGGTCGTGACCACCTCGGTGTCGGGGTCAAGTTCCACGCCGTATTTTCGGGCGTACATGTTGGAGACCGCGCGCCTGAGATTGGGGATACCCTTGGAGGAGGAATAGCGGTGGTTGCGGCTGTTCTGCGCGGCTTCTGCAAGCTTGGCAACCGCTATCTCCGGCGAGGGTATGTCGGGGTTTCCGAAGCCCAAATCGATAACGTCCTGGCCTGCGCGCCGCTGTTGGATCTTGATTGAATCTATTATTCCGAATACGTAAGGCGGTAATCCGGTGATGCGGCGAAATTCCATTTTCACAGTTTACGCATTCGCAACGCGATAAGGCTAAATGATGTCGATAAGCCTCGTCGCCCCGATCGCGCCGGCCAGCGGTCCGAATTCCACCCGGGAGATCTCGACGTCGCTACGCATCCGCGAGGGAGACATCACGAGCTGGTATTGTTCGCGGAGCTCATTGGCAAAGAAGTCGAATGACTCCGACACTCCCCCGCCGATCAAGACTCGCTCGAAGTCGCCAAACTCAAGCAAATTGGAGATACCGACCGCGAGATAGAAGCAGAACTCCTCTACGATCTCCCGAGCGACTTCATTCTCGCCACAACCCTCCATGACCGCCTTGGGCGTTGGCACGCGCGTCGGCTTGGCCGGATCGACGAATTCGGAGAGCCTCCCGCGGGCAAATTCGCGTTCGACTCGCTGGGTTAGCGACCGTCCCGAAGCATAGGCTTCGACGCAGCCGCGCTTCCCACATACGCATAGCTCGCCTCCCGCGACAACGATCATGTGCCCGACCTCGCCAGCAAACCCCCGCGCACCTCGTTGAAGCGCGCCGGATAGCACGATTGCACCACCAAGTCCGGTACCTACGGTAACCAGCACGAAAGATTGACCGCCGTTTTCCATGGCGGTAATCGCGGCGCAATGTACGTCGTTCTCGAGGTGCACTCTCCAATTGCCCGATTGGGATAACTCGGCGCGAAGATCGACACCGGCGAGGCCCGGAACATGGGTACTCGAATGGATCTTCTCGTCGTCGCCAATCAAACCAGGCAGCCCGACGCCGAGAAACTCGATCCGCCCTTTATCCACGCCGACGCTGGATGTCAGGTTATCGATAAGTTCGAGCATCGTCGCTGCAACCCATCGACCGTGCGACGGGGTTGGGACACTAGCCGACGCGAGGATCTTGCGATTGGCGTCAATGAGTACGCCAGCTAATTTGGTTCCTCCGAGGTCGAGCCCTACCCGGAGCGACTCCATTACCGCTGGCCGACTCCATTGGTATTGGCCTTGGACTCTGCGCGATCCTTGAGATCCTTGAGTGCGCTGTGAACAATCTTGGACTCTGCGCGGCGCTTTACAAATCCGGGGATCGGGACCAGTAGCTCCACCTCAAGGGAGTACACGACTTCGGTCGTTCCGTCATCCAAAGGGTTGAACTGATAATTTCCGTCCAGCTTGGCAGTTAGGTCAGCCTTTTCCTGGATCCAACTTATTCCATAGGGCTCGGTGTCGTCGAAACTGTAATGCAAGGTGTACGACGCGCTTCGGCCAAAGGCGGCTGCGCGGAAAGCGACACGCGTGCCTCGGCCCGCCTTATCCTGTTCGATGATTTCGACGCTCTTGATATCGCTCGCCCATTCGGGGTAGTTGGCGAAGTCACTAGCTATCGCGAAGCACTCTTGCGGACTTGCCCCAATTACCGCGGTTTCAATTGTCTTATCCATCGCAAATTCCTTGCAATCTCAGTCCGGCACCGGACGTACCCCAGGCAATCTCGCCCTGGCAAATTCATCAAGCTCAAGACGAAGCAATTTGGTGACCAAACTTATGTGTCACCAAAAGAAAATAACACATTCCCGCAACTTTCACGGCATCGACTGGCGAGTCAAGTCCAAGAAGAAGTCCAATACCGAAATCTTAGCCCGGCCAAAGTTAGCTCACAGCCCAAAGTGAGCAGCGTAACTCCGCGCAAGCAGGCCATAGTCGAACTGGCTCAGAGCTCGCAGGCGGGCTTGGTGCCCCAAGGTCTCGCGAAGCTCGGGATTCCGCGCCATCTCCACGATCCGGCGGGCTACCTCAGTGGCATCTTTGGGGTCGTGGATAACGAATCCAGATTCGCCGTGAGCTACGGCCTCAGCGGCGCCGCCGGAATTGCCAGCTAATTGAGGAATCCCACAAGAAGCTGCCTCGAGAAAGACGATTCCGAAGCCCTCTTGCTCAAGCCCAAACCACCGATTGCGACAAAGCATGGCAAAGAGGTCGCCCGCTTGATACAGGCCCACCTTCTCGTTTTCGCTTACCCGTCCAATGAAAGCAACTTCCAAATTGGCCCGGCTTGCTTGTCGCTCCAGGCGGGCGCGCTCCCGGCCATCGCCACCGATCACCAGCCGCAGCCGCGGAATTTCGGCGGATGCGATTGCACATGCCGCTATCAATTTGTCCATTCCCTTTCGGGCTACCAGGCGTGAAATCCCTACTACCACGAAATCATCATCACCATAGCCGAGGCGAGCCCGAAGTTCCCGCCGAAGCGCATCGCCAGCGGGAATAAAACGCGTGGTGTCGACGCCTGGCGGGACAATTGAAGATTTGAAGGTCCTACCTGCGGGAGATAGCGGCAGTTTTGCCAGCGCCGAATTCGTGTAGTGACTGCCGACAATCATTCCGTCGCTCGCTCGCAAAACTTGGATCAACCACGTGCGCAGCAATGGCAGTCGTGTCGGAATAACCACCTCGGCTCCGTGAACCACCAAAGTGCAGGATGGTCCGATCCTTCGGGCCAAGTCTCCAAGCGGAAGGGCCGGATCGAGGGCAACGGAATCCGGAGCCATGTCAGCCAGGATTGAGGCAATGTCTCTCCCTAAAGCCGGCGTCGGCAAGAGCCAGCGCCTCGGTAGCCGAACGATCTCGAATCCAGCTTGGCGGTCGAACTCTTCGGACGACGGGTACTGGGCAGTCACGACGGCGATATCTTCTTCGGGAAGGCGACGATAGATCTCATAAAGGTAGTTCTGGATCCCGCCGTGCTTTGGCGGAAAATCGTTGGTCACCAGCACATGTCGCCGGCGAACATGCTGGTGGACTTGGCTACGCGCCATGGTGGCCGCCTGTGTGTACGGCAATCGGCCCTTCAGTGGATTTTGTCGCGCAAATCGCCAAGGGAAGGTGGCATCCAACACGAGGCCCCCGCCACGTAGCGAGATTCGCAACAGAGGCTGGCTTCACTTGGCCGCTTCGCGGTGTCTGGCAAGTGAAAAGGCCGCTTGTTCGGCCAATACCGGATCCTTGGCGCGAAGATATTTCTCTAATAGAACTTCTATATCGGACCAATTGCCGCCGTTGGTCGATCGGACATTTCCCAGTGCAGCCAGGGCGTTTCGTCTGATTATCGCCGGGTCGCGTTTATGGATGTAGAGGTGGGCAAAGCGCTGGAGGATCGCATCGTCGGTCATAGCCAAGATCGCGGACAAGTCGTTCACAACCTGAGCGAGAGACGGAGTAAGCGGCGCGGCGCCGCGATTGTACGGGCAGACATCCTGGCAAGTATCGCATCCGTACACTCTGGTACCAATCGCCGAGCGAAGATCGACTGGTATCGACCCGGGCCTTTGCAGCACCCATGAGATGCAGCGCCTCGCATCTATCACGCCGCCATCGAGTATCGCGCCTGTCGGACATGCGCGAACGCAAGCGTCGCAGCTCCCGCATCCGATAAGCCGAGGCTGTCGAGGGGTGGTGAGGAGCTTGGCGTCCGTTAC
>JAJYGZ010000092.1 GCA_021790495.1 Actinomycetes bacterium | reverse complement strand
GCCGATTCTGTAAAGTGCCTATCCATATCACGTCCCCAACTCTTTCACTGACCCCATATGTTGTGCTTTCAAATCGTACGCACCACGACATATAGCGTCAGGGGACGCTATATGGATAGGCCTTTTACTTTATGAGGCTCCGCGCCATTTTTGCGAGGTCCTCCATGTTTGAGATATCTTTGGCGAGCATCGGAACCTTGACCAGACGCCGCGGCGCAAGCAGCCCCGCTATCCAGTCGATCTCGCGGTTTTCCGATATTCGCAGCTGCTCCATCTGATTTAGATTTCGCTCAAGCGATTCGCGATCCGATACGGCTATGCGCCGGGAAAGTTCTTCGCTTGGCGTTCCCCCGTCGAAGTTCGGGGTATGACGATTGGAAATTAGACCAGCTACTTGGAATCCGAAGCCAGCGAGCTTTTCCCCGAAGCTGGCTGCCTCCTTGACGGTATCTCCTCGGGGTGCGGTGACCACGATGAAGGCCGTCGCTTCGTCGTGCATCAAAGCCTGGACGCTCTCGGCACGGCTCCGGAAGCCCTCTTCCATGCCCTCGAAATCTTGGAAAAACGCCACGGCTTCGTCGACGACTTCGGAGCCGACAACTTTGGAGATTGTTTTTAGGACGGCGCGGGCGGCAAATGACACTGGTCGAAGAAACGCGGGGCCAGGATTCATGATGAGGCGGAAGACCTTGTTGTCCAAGAATCCGATCAGTCGACGCGGGGCATCGAGAAAGTCCAGAGCATTAGAACTCGGGGGCGTGTCGACCACCATCAAGTCGAACCGCTGGTCGTTGTGGAGCTCAAAAATCTTCTCCATTGCCATGTATTCCTGGATGCCCGAGAGATTCTTGGTGAGGTTCCGATAGACGGTGTTGGCGAGGATCCTGGCGGCCTGTTCCTCCGATTTTGAGTATTTCACAACCAAGTCGTCAAAGGTCGCATCGGCATCGAGCATTACGGCGTAGAGGTCGCCACTGCCGAATGCGTCGATCTTTACCGGCTCGTTGCCGATGGCCTCGATGCCAAGAGCATCCGCGAGACGTTTCGCGGGGTCAATGGTGACCACGCAGGTTCGGATACCCATCAAAGAGGCTCCGACGGCAAGGGCGGCTGCAGAAGAGGTCTTGCCGACGCCACCAGGTCCGGTCAAGACCAGCACTTTCATGCTGGTTATCAAATCGCCCAAGGAATTCATTGTGTCTTGAGGTACTGGAAGAAGCGGTTCATTGGACATGGGGCAGCCCCGTCCGAATTGATCGATCGATCAGGTGCCGGGCTAAAGTCGCGGCTTCGCTGGTGGATATCAGGGTGCTGATTAGATATGGCAGTTCCACGATTTGGAGCTCGCCGAGCGCGTGGTGCAATGTCGCCACGCTCCGGGCTTGCATCGACGCTCGCGCGCTGATGTAGGTAAACGCGTCGATCTCGTCGCCCATTAGATCGCCTGAAGCAATCAGTTCGAGCGTATCGGGCGAAATTTCCGGAGGTCGTATCAGGCCATTGACGATGAGATTTCCGATCGCGACAACATTGATGGCGGAGATCTTTTCGGCTGTTTCGATTGTCTCGGAGACCGGGGTCTCTTCGGCAAGGGTGACCATGACAACTTTGCAACGCGTTGGATCTCGCAGGAGGGCGCCGACCTCTTCGGCTTGGGAGCGCAGCAAACCTACGCTGGAAATTTCGGCCAGTCCTTTAGGGCTGGAGAGAAATGTCACCAGATGCCCAGATGCGGGCGCATCCAGAATTATGGTGTCGAAATTCCCGGACTTCTCCATTTGCTTTATTTTGGCAAGGACCAGCAATTCGCGAATGCCCGGAATGGCCGTCGCGATAACGGCGACGACTCCGGTCGAAATAAGGCGCCTTCCGAGCACCGCCATGCCGTGGTCCTCGAGGTATTGTACGAGGACTTCTTCGGGCTTGAGGCGGATGATCTCCAGACGCTCGGACGAAGTTCCCAGCACGGGTTCCTGGGCCACAACCGAGGCCGCGAGCGACTCGGCGATTGGGGAGGGAGCTAACTCTACCAGCGCGGTGCGCCTGCCCAATGCGGCTGCCGCGATCGCGAGGGCAGCGCCTACCGTGGACTTGCCGACGCCGCCTTTTCCCGTGACGAGTAAAACCGTGGCCGACTCGATCGTTTCACGCACCCGCAGTCCTTCTATCTGCGCGACCTATGGGCATGTTCATGGTTTTGCTACTTGAGGCTGGCTTCAGCTGTCGCCACCGCCGGGATGGAGCAGACCGACCCGGGCTGGTTGTTGTCGATCTTGCATATGGTGGCGATGATTAAATTTGCCGACGGAAGAATCGCCTGGTTGGTGACCGTTCCAGAAATGGTCAGACTCCCGGCGATACTGGCGCGCGAGAGTCCCGCAAGCAGCGCTGGCGAATATGAAGGTCCAGAGACGACGTACTTGTTTGCGAAGTCAATGAAGGGAATTCCCGTCGCCGTGGCGGTATACGGGGGCTGATCGTACTTGGAAAAGATCTGATTTTGCAGTGCGGTCGGAGTCTGCAAGGTCGTATAGCTGCCATTGGATGAGATATTGGTTTGCATCTCTACCGATTGGAAGTCGATGTACTTGGACGTGTAGCTGGAACCGTAGAAGCTGAATGTCTGGGTATTGGGGTAGACGTCGGTGCTAGACGACGAGGTGGTGTGAAGGTTTGAGAAGGTTCCGAACTTGGAGAGCGCGATAATAAGCGGCCAGCGCTCGGCTGCGCAATACGGGCAATAGTCCGCGCCCATATACAGGATCACGGGTTTGCCAGCGCTGGTGAAGCTCGCCCCGCCAACAATTTTTGCTGGCATGGGAATTGAAGAGGTGGGAACGGTAGCAGCTGCGAGGGCGGAATTCGGGACGTTTGTTACCGCATTGACTACCGACGCCGAAGCGAGAGTTGAGGCCGCACCGGTGCTGGCCGAGGTGCGATTCAATTTGACCAAGATGAATGTCGCCACAATTGCCACGATTAAAACCAAAGATACGGCGGCGATAACCACGCCTGTTTGTGACCCGGATCTCGATTTGGACGCGTTGTTCTTGCCAGCGCCGGGTTTCCTCTTGACTTGCTGCGCCATTTGCGGTTGCGCTCCTTATGATCGCCGATACCTGCACTGAGGCGTGCAGTATGTGTGACGCGCTTCATCTTAGACGAAAGTAAGAAGTTGGCGAAAGAGCGGCGATGATCAGGATGTCTTTAATTATCGTCACTAACCGATCGTTACGCGGCGAGCCTGCGCAAGTGGTCATTCCCCGCGGGCATTTTTGGCGCCAAACGACGCATGCTGCGTGTGTGCCTAAATCAAGCCGGGAAGAGGACTTGATTATGTTCTGCCCCAAACGTGTGATTTGGGTATCTTGACGTTAACGAACCCGAAACATGCTTATGAAGAATGTATCATTGGACGATATTCCTGTATAAGGATTTGTCGCCGTCGGCGTGGCCTCCAGCTATGTCGTTGCACACAGAGGTGACATGGTGGAGGGCGCGCGTCGATGGTCTTGGATATCGCTAAGGAAAGCATCAAGTATGGCTCTCTGGAAATACGGGGATCGAGAGTCGCTTATCTCGACGTCGGTAGTGGCCAAAATGTTCTCCTGGTTCCGGGTTGGTCGCTTTCCCCGAGGATCTATTCAGAATCTGCTAGACGTCTCGCGTGCATGGGCTTTAGGGTCGTCGTTCCGGAGATGTACGGGAGCAGTGCCAGGCTCGATTTGAATGGCGGGATACAGGCCATGGCCGAAATGGTCGCCGAGTTTGCCCAAGGAGTGTTCGGTTTCGATGGCTACTATGTCGTTGGGCATTCCCTCGGGGGAGCGATTGCCATTGCGCTTAGCGTCTTTAACCCAGATAAGGTCTCAAAGCTGGTATTGGTCAATTCGACCGGTGATCCCACGTGGATTGATCGACATGGCAATCAGTCTTTGCTCTCCAAGCGCTCGCTCAATGATTGGACCGGGGCGTTTCTAATCGACCTAAAGCGAACGCATGATCGCAATAAGTACGTTCCCCAGGTAGTTATAGAGTCAATCGGCGAGTTCGTTAGAAACCCGGGCCGGGTAATCCGTTGTGCGTTGATGGGCCGCGGAGTCGACATGCGGGCCGCGATCGCGAAGCTTGCCATTTCCGATCTTCCAATATTGGCGATTT
>JAJYGZ010000093.1 GCA_021790495.1 Actinomycetes bacterium | reverse complement strand
ATAACCCATCTTGCTCCTCCTCATCGCCCCGTTTTTCCGAACTGCCGCTGTGGATATCGTCGGCCGAAGCCACTTTGATGCTCGCCAACCCCGGAGCAGGGCGGTCGTCATCTAACCACCGGCCAAGCCGGTAGTAGAGGTCTTCGCCGAAGCTGGTTGGAAGGGGATCTGCCACGGCGAGCTTGTAGCTCCGCTGCCCATCGGGTTGTCGCTCCGCTCGCAAGAACAGGGTGGACTCCGCGTGACCGTTGCGCAAGCTCTCGGCGAAGTCGTATTGGTGGGTGACGAAGAACACCTTGATCTCCGCCTCCACAAGAGCACGGACGACTTGGCGAGCGATCTCGGATCCCTCCCGCTCGTTGGTGGCGGCAAAGGACTCGTTGAAGAGCACGAGGCAGTGCGGATGGATCTGATCAGCGATGGTGCTCAATCGGCTTAGCTCTTCTTCGAGGCGTCCCCTCGCCATGGTGGCGTCCTCCTCTCGGACGAAGTGGGTGAAGATCCCTTCAGATACGCTCGCCCGATAGCTCTCCGCGGTGACGAACATGCCACACTGCATCATGAGCTGGGCGATGCCAACGCTTCGAAGGAACGTGGACTTTCCGCCGGAATTCGCACCGGTGATGATCACTATCGATTTTCCATCGGCATCGACATCGTTGCCGACAACCCGATTCTTGGTCCGTAGCGTCAGGCAGACGTCGCAAAGGCGGGTGGACGAAAACCTGAGTGGTCGCCAGGGTAATGGTTGAGGGAATGAGGTCGGCTCCCCTTTTGCCGCGAGGCGGTCCCCGAGATTGAGACAGCCCACGTAGAAGCCGAGCTCCGCTCGGAGCATGGTGAAGTAGCTCAAGATGTGGTCGGCGGACTGGGCCGTTGCGTTGGCGACGAGGTTGATCCCTCGACTGGTGAGATCCGCTAGAGCTTGCGCTCCCGCCTCGTCGCGCGGCGCAATGGTAAAGGAGTAAGAAGCGGGAGGGCCGATTCCCAGTCGTTGCTTCCAACTCGGTTTGCCTTTATCCGACGAGCGGAGCACGAAGCCGATCCCGCTGTTGTCCCGGTCCAGCTCGGCGCTGATCAGCTCGCCGTCGCGGAAGCGAAGCTGCTTGAGGTGGTAGCTGATCGCCTGGAAGTACTCGTCGTCTAGTTCGCTCTGAACGGTGTGCAAAAGCGTCGTCAGGCCATCGGAGTGAAATCTGTCCGCGTGTTCGTCGGCGATCTTGCGCAGCTCCTTGAGGCGGACGACGGCGGCTTCGAGTTGGTTGAGCGCACTAGAAAGAATCGAGGAGGGATATTGCGAGCTGTAGCCCCAGATGCCTCGCTTGTCCTCGAGCGCGCTCACCGCGATGGCGTAAATCTCCCGGACGAGACCCGGTTCGAGCAGGCAGTCGGCCAGGATCCGCTGGCGGTACAAGATGGTGGCCGGGTCCTTGACGCTGGCCAACAGGACTCGCATGGACACCTCGAGGAGGAACTTGTCGCCAAGGGCCATAGCCTGAAGCAGGGTAGACAGTTCCAGGTCTTGGATTATGTCTTGGTGATTGGGGGGCAGCGCGGCGTCGAAATCGAAGTCTTGATCTCGGTAGAGGAGGTGGGCCTTCATTCGAGCACCCTTTTCCGCAAACGTTGGTAGCTAACGTTGTACTTTTCGGCTATCGCCAGCGCATAGGCGAGCCCGTCGGCGGGTCCCCTAACCACTTTGTAGGTACGCTCGGCGGGGTTCTCCGCAACGATCGTGCTGACCATGCTGACAACGGACTCGCCGATGGAAGCCAGTTCATCGACGAAGGTGACGTAGACGCACAGCAAATCGAGCTGGATGATCTTGTCCATCACCTTCTTGCCCAGGAAGCGAGCGTCTTTCAGCGTCGTCGACGTGAAGATCTCGTTCATGATAACAATGCTGTTCGGCGTCGCGGCGTGCAGCACCTCTCGCATCCTCACCAGGTCGTCTTCGAGTTTCCCACTCATCTTGGTGAGATCTTCCTCCCTCTCGAAATGAACAAAGAGGCGATCATGGAGAAAGAGCCGAGCCGCATCGCCGGGGACCGGACAGCCGACGCCACCTAGGTGGTGGAGCTGGCCGAAGGTTCGTGCGAAGGTAGTCTTGCCCCCCTGATTCGGACCGGACACCACGAAAATGCGCTCGGGGCCCATCAGATGGAACGAATTCCCGATGACCGGCTTGCCCTCTGTGACCAGTTTCTTGGCGAGCGCCAGGTCGAAGGTATCGGTGGCGAAGATCTCCTTCGAGGTCGCGGTGACCTCCGGATAGCAGAAGCTGAGCCCGGCCGATCGCAGCGGTGCGATGTAGTCGAGATACGCCAGGTAGAACTGGAGCTCACGTTCAAAACGCCGGACCGTATCGTCGAAGAAGCCAGCGTGTTGGCTGCAATATTGATTCAGTGCCGAGAATTCTTCACTGAAAAGCCGCGCCAACAACTGAAGTATTTGCGCGCCGACGTGGTTCATTCCCGGCCACGTGCGGTATTTGACCCGGTAATCCTTGACTGCGCCCTGCTTGAACCGTTCGAAGGTCTTCAACACCTCGGCGCTGTAATCGGCTTGTCCCTCATAGCGGCTCACCTCGACTCTTGAGCCCCGAATGCGGATGCAGTAGCGGATTTGGGCGAGCGCGTCCTTGCGATCTCTCGTATCGGCCGACAGGGAGGCGAACGCGGAGGAGCTCACGTAGCCAGCCAGGAATTCGCGGAATGAGAGAAGCGCACGAGATCCAAGTTGGGCGGAACCGAGATCGTCGGCCAACGAAACCACGGCCTCGCAGTAGATGGCCGCAGCGTCGAGGAACCATCCCTCGCGCTGGTGTTGGTAATGCATCTTCTTCACCTGCACGAGGTGGGCGCGCACTTGGCCCATCAACTCGGCAAAGTGCTGGATCCGCTCGAGGAGCACCCTATCTTCCAAGTCGCGAAAGACCTCATGGCGATAGTGCACGGCGTCGACGTCGTCGAGGTGTCCGAAGAGGAGAGTCGTGATGAGATCGCGCTCCTCTCGCTCTCCTGCGATCGTCGCGACGATCTGGTCGAGGTTCAGGTCGGATGCGAAAGAGCGGTCCTCTCGCCCCCTGGCGCTCGTCTGTGGCGACGGTTCGTCGAATACCAAGCTGGTGAAGCGATGCCGGGGAGCGCGCACCCGCAACTCCGGAGGTGGCGGGAGCCCACCATCTCCGGAGCGGACATCTTGGCCAGCGCCGCCGCCGTTCGAACTCCCAATTCCGTTGTCGACAGGTGTCGGGGCAGATCCGCTTGGCTCACCTGCCATCTCGCGGATGGGATCGCTCATGGCTCAACCTCGATCTGGCTCGACAACCCGTTCAAACGGAATCGCTCGCGGGATGCCTCGAACTCCGTCAACGCTGCCTTGCGCGCTTGGTAGCCCTTGACCGAGGTCTTCTTGCCGGGCTCGAAGTCCTCCTCGATAGCGAAGAAGTGCGTCACCTCCTCGATTAGCCCGTCGCGGAGCTGGTCGCGCTCGGCGACGGTGTGCCATCTCGGCTCGTGGGAGGGAACGCAGATGATCTTGGCATCGGGGCCATTTTCGTCGGCCATCCAACCAACCGCCGCTGGTCGGACCGTTACGTGGCGCCCGGGAAAGATCGAGACTTCGATCGGCACGAGCGCGCCCGGTGCATCGCCATCCCGAGCGGAGACGTCGGGGACAAATCCGCAGTCGGCCGGATAGGAGGTCGCCGAAAAGCGCCAGCGATCGATGCTCGCACGATGAGAGGCATAGCGGGCGGGGACCTGATGACCCCGACGATCGATCGTCCCCACCGGCATTAGGCGTCGTGCAAGGGATCGGCGCGAACTCATTCCCGCCGATCCCGCCACCGTCCAGGTGAGGTGATAAATGGCGAACCTCAGGTCACGCCAGAAGTTAGAGAGCTGCGATGGAATGACAAATCCCATCCGCGCTCGGCGCCAGCGGTGACCCGCGGTGGTTCGATGTGCCATGGCTTGCTCCTTGTTCTCGCCACGAACGCGATCCACAGGAGCCATCAGCCAACAAAGGCGGTTCCGGCGAGCTCCATCGCCGTCTGGTTCTAGTGTAAAGGGAACCTGAATTGCCAGCGCCACCAATTGCGGGCACAACCACGAGTGATAGGATGAGCCGGCAATGGTGACCCCAACGACAAGCGCCCGAACAAAAAAGCAGTGGTTCCAGTTAGGC
>JAJYGZ010000153.1 GCA_021790495.1 Actinomycetes bacterium | reverse complement strand
GGCCAACTGCGCTCCTCGGTAAATCTGACCAAGATGATGATGTACTCGGCAGAACTTTACCGTGAGCTCGCCCGTAAGCCAGAGACCGATCCGGGCTGGGTTGAATGCGGTGGCATACGCTTGGCATGCTCGCCCGAGCGACTCTCGGAGTTGCGGCGACAGGTCGGGTGGGCAAAGACGTTCGGCCTCGCCTTGGAGGAGATATCACCCGCAGAGGCGGCAGACCTCTTCCCGCTTATGTCCACCGATGGCGTCCTCGGGGCAACGTTTTTAGCCTCGGACGGGTACTTGGACCCGTCGCAATTGACCTATGCCTTTGCGGCCCAAGCCCGAGGATTCGGCATCGAAATAGCCACGCACACGAGGGTTCTAGGGATCGAAACCGACTCTAACCGCGTCACCGCTGTCATCACCGACCGAGGCAGGATCGAAGCAGACATTGTCGTGAACGCCTCGGGAATGTATGCCGCGGAAGTCGGGCGCATGGCCGGGGTTCGGATTCCGGTCGTGCCATTTTCTCATCAATATCTGGTCACGAGCGGCTTTCGGGAGGAGGGCGATGCCCGAGTGCTCCCAACCCTGCGCGACCCCGATCTCCTCGTTTACTTTCGGTCGGATGTTCGCGGGCTGGTAATGGGAGGGTACGAACGGCACTCCCGGCCGGCATTTCTAACCGACGCGCTCCAGGATGCGATTCCAGGTGACTTTAACGGGCGACTTCTAGACGAGGACTGGCCCCGCTTTGAAGAGATCACCCAAAACTCGATACGCCGCGTCCCCGTCATGGCCGAAGTGCAGATCCGCAAGCTCATCAACGGCCCGGAGGGATTTACCCCCGACAACGAGTTTTGTCTCGGAGAGACCGAAGTCGACGGGTTTTTCGTAGCTGCGGGATTCTGCGCACACGGCATAGCTGGCGCCGGCGGCATCGGCAAGGTCATGGCTGAGTGGATCCTCGAGGGACAGCCTCGCATGGATCTTTGGGAAATGGACATCAGGCGCTTCGGCTCACAGTACCGTTCGGGCTCTTACACCCTGGCGCGCACTCGCGAAAACTACGAGAGTTACTACGACATACGTTTTCCCAATCACGAGCGGCAAGGGGGTCGCCCCTTGCGCCGCTCCCCCGCCTACGAATGGCACCGCAACAAAGGCGCATTCTTCGGCGAGAAGTCCGGATGGGAACGGGTCAACTACTACACCAGCAACGAAGATCCCTCTCTCGAATACCTGCGACCATCGGGATGGGCTGGCCAGCACTGGTCAAGCGCAATCGCTGTTGAACATCGCGCTACCCGATCCACGGCGGGCCTCTTCGACGAGACGTCATTTTCGAAATTCGAAGTCGCAGGCCCCGGCGCCCCGGCATTGATGAATCGGCTCTGTGACAATAACGTTGTTCGGGGACCCAATAAAATCACCTACACCCAAATGCTCAATGGACAAGGCGGGATTGAAGCCGACTTTACCGTGACGCAGCTCGATATCGATCGGTTCCTGGTCGTGACCGGGACTGCCTTCGGGGGTCACGACCAAAGCTGGATCCGACGACATCTCCCCGAGGATCGCAGCGTTGTATTGCGAGACTTGACCGGAGCATACGCCTGCTTTGGCCTGTGGGGACCTAATGCACGACTCATCGCCGAAAAACTTACGCCGACCCCGCTGGACAACCAATCTTTCGGATTCATGACCGCAAAGGAGATCGCAATTGGCAATGTTCCGGTACTTGCCCTGCGAGTCACCTTCGTTGGCGAGCACGGATGGGAATTCTACTGCTCAAGCGAATATGGGTCCAGCCTCTGGGAGACCTTGATCGAAGCCGGAGAGGAGCACGGCTTGGTTCCAGGGGGCTACCGTGCCATTGACAGCCTCAGAATCGAGAAAGGCTACCGCGTTTGGGGGTCCGATATCACGCCGGACGACACTCCCGATGATGCTGGACTCGACTTCTGCGTAAATCTCGACAAGGGAGATTTCGTCGGACGCGATGCCATTGTCTCAAAACGACGCATTGGGGCGTCACGCGCCTTGACCTGTATAGTCTTTGACGAAATAGGCGCAGCGGCGCTCGGCAATGAACCTGTTCGCATTGACGGTGCGCTGGTGGGACGCGTAACATCGGGCAGTCTGGGATACAGCGTGAATCGATCCGTCGCACTCGCCTATCTGCCCAAGGACCTTGCCACAACTGGTCGGCGATGCGAAGTGTACCTTTTTGGTGTCTGGTCCCCCGCGTCGATCGCCGATGCCGTTCTAGTAGACCCCGAGGGCCAAAGAGTCCGAGGAAGGTATTAGCCCCATGGCAATCCCCTCAAAAGTGTTGCGCGGCGGCGCGCCGGGTCGAGATTCAATCGGGGTTCGCCCAGCCTCGACCCTGACCGGAACGACACTGTCGCAGACGACGTAGCTGGCGTCGCATCTGGATCACGCCTATAGCCCAAACACCATGTGGGGCACCGCATCGGCGCGCGGCGCCAGGTTGTCGCGCCTCGGAGCCCCGGCGTCGAATTGTTTCGAGAATGGGTCAATTAGCAATTCATAAAACTTTTCCATAAATGGTCCGTACCATTTATATCGATTGCGCTAACATTGTCGCAGTCCGCCCGATACGGCGTGAACGGGAAGACTGGGTGGGTATCGATCGCGCGATCTCTACCCCCGAGATGATCCCTTTGCGATCCAGCCGCGCAGCTGAATAGCCGAGGGTGCTTGAAGCTGTCGCGCGTGGGCAACGGGTCTTGGGGGGCGTTAAGTGCGCGACGCGCGCAACCCCATGATGCGAACAAAGCTCGCTCTTGACAAAGGCCTAGTCAGGGCAACGGCTCACGAGACCCCATGCGCCAACGCCAGCAGCATGGATTCGGTACCAATCAATCGAACTAAAAGGGGAACTCTAGATGAGTGATGCACAGCAGCAGCACGCCGCCGACGTCGCGGACTTAGCCGGATTTGGTTACAAACAACACCTGAGACGCAGTCTCGGTTCATTCTCTTCATTTGCAGCAGGCTACAGCTTCATCTCTGTCCTAACCGGGATGTTTCAGCTCTTCGGATTCGGCTACGCTTTCGGTGGACCGCGCATCTTCCTAACCTGGGTCCTTGTTTTTGTAGGCCAATTGGCGGTTGGATTCTGCTTCGCTGAATTAGCGGCTCGTTATCCGATCGCCGGGTCGGTCTACCAATGGTCCAAGCGACTCAGCAGTCCAGCTGTGGCGTGGTTTACCGGATGGACAATGCTGGTCGGTTCGGTGGTCACGATAGCCGCGGTCGCAATCGCAATGCAAATAGTGCTTCCAGTGATCTGGTCTGGATTCGAAGTATTCTCCAACACAACCCAGAATGCAGTATTTCTGGGGTGCTGCGTACTCATCATCACGACGATCTTGAATATCGCGGGGGCCAGAGTCATGTCTCTGGTGAATAACGTCGGCGTTGCCGCCGAACTAATCGGGGTATTTATGCTCGCGCTGCTTCTGCTGTTTCACGCACATCGAGGACCGGGCGTAGTCTTTCAATCCCAAGGTACCGGCCCGGGACTTCCGGGGTATTCATTCCTCGGATACGGTGCGGCTTTCTTGCTCGCCATCATTATGCCGGCCTATGTAATGTACGGCTTTGACACTGCGAGCACACTCGCAGAAGAGACCAAGGATCCCCGCCAACGCGGACCCAAGGCGATCATAAACGCCCTGGTCGCAGCCGGCATCGGCGGAGGTCTCATTCTGCTTTTTGCCCTGATGTCTTCGCCTACCTTGAATCCCGCCAAATTGGGAGTGGGCGGTCTTCCATATATTGTCGAAGCTGCTCTTGGTACCGGACTCGGCAAAGTCCTTCTCGTCGATGTTGGAATCGCGATTTTCGTCTGCACGCTGGCGATTCAAACAGCCACCATTCGACTTACCTTCGCAATGGCACGAGACAACAACCTGCCTTTTGGGTCGGCGCTGGCCAAAGTATCGCATCGCTCGGGTTCGCCCGCAGTTCCAGCGATAGTCACCGGTGCGGCTGCTGCCCTGATACTGCTGGTAAACGTGGGCAAGCCGCAGCTTTTCACGATTGTGACGAGCGTCGCGATAATCCTGGTCTACATGGCATACCTACTGGTAACCGGCGCTTTGCTCCGCCAGCGTCGCATCGGCCACTTAGAAGCCGAACGGCACAAAGGGCTGTTCAGCATGGGCAAATGGGGACCTTGGGTGAATGGATTCGCCTCGCTTTACGGGAGAT
>JAJYGZ010000116.1:3893-4245 GCA_021790495.1 Actinomycetes bacterium | reverse complement strand
GCTCGTTCCCAAGAGCGGTTGGTCGCCCAATTTTGCCCTTGGGATCACTGGTGTCGCGAGCATATCTTTTCCCAGGACGTTGCGCCGCCCTCCGCTTTAGCTTCGGTATGCCTTTGCCACAGATCCTTGAATCAGGTGCGCGGCGAGGCCGCCGCGGGATAAATTTGTGCTGCGCCCAGGCGCCCGATAGCGGAAATCTCGGCCCGATAACGCCCCGATGGCCAGGCCGGGCACGTTGGGTATAGCATCTGGCGTGGGGCTGTCAGGGGTTCGAAATGATGCCATATCGCGCCAAAAACATATTCCTTGCTGCCCTGGCAGTTGCTGGCTCGGCCTGTGGTGCTCAAGCATC
>JAJYGZ010000116.1:0-3883 GCA_021790495.1 Actinomycetes bacterium | reverse complement strand
CAAGCATCCAAGCCAAAAAATACCACAGGCAATTCTGCGGGACTACCGGGCATTGTCGAGAAAGCTCCCGGTCAGTTCCCATCTCCGCTGCCGGGCGCGCTCGAATCGCTGAGCTCGCACATGGTGATTCCGGTGCTGGCTCCCCGTGTTATTCCGCCGAATCTGTCGGCCAGGACAACCAGTGCAGAATCGGGATATAGTGTCACTCTTTACCGTTGCCAATCCGAGTTTCCCCTCAACAGTCCCGAGATCGGCAACCCCCCTGATTGTTCCGGGCTCACCCGGCATTTCGGCGATTTTGGCGCCACGCGCTACCCAAGCGCCGCTGCGGCAAGACTCGCGATGGCAACTTGGAAAAATCGCAGCACTAGATTTTGCGCTCCGAATCCCGCCTCGTCTCAGCAGCTCAGCCTGGCGCCCGGAGTCCAGGGCGCTATCTTGCGCGCCAAGGGTGTTTTTGGCTACTGCGAGATGCGCTTTGTCTTGAGGGGATGGAGCGTTCTCATAGGCGGGGATGCTTCTCTTTTTTCAATTGCCGAGGCGAAAAAGGAAGGGCTCAGAGTCGTCGAATTCATGACCGAGGCGCGAATCCCTGTGAAAGATGGAACCGTAGTAGTTCAAACAGCGGGAGATGGCAACCATACCTGGTTGACTTGGACGATCGGGCGCAATCTCTATTCTGTGGGCGGCTACCGCTCCACAAGTGCCGCGTTCGCCATGGCGGGATCGATGACTCTTGTCGGCGGGGCCGCCGCGCAATAGCGATCGATCCCCCTTGGGGACGATAGATCGACCCCAGAGGTTCCCGCCTCGAGGCTCGCGGTCCGCGTCGAGGTCGATATGTACGGGAGTCTCCTTGGCGTCGCGGGGCGCTTCGAAAAACGCCCGGGGCCCAGCCGCGCTTTCAGGGTGGGCCCAGCCGCCGTTTTTGTGCTTGGCGCCCCTCGCATCGCCGAGGTGTCGCCTAAGGCGGGGCCGTTTGAGGCGAGCCGGCCGCCTTTCTCGCTGAGCAATGGCCCATGCGCCAGCAAAAATACCGCCGTCGCATGCGACGAGATGAAGGCGGGCGGCGCGCCCGCGCCGAGTTCGCGCCGAGGTTGGCGTTTCCCGGCTAGGGTATTACCGGGCACTTCGTGTGCGCAACTGCGTTTGGCCGTCTCGTATGAGGATCACCCCAAATTGAGGTACCCACAGCTGCCAGTTGAGTAGGCCTAGTCCAAGGCCGAGACTTACTCAACTGGGAACTGTGGAAAAACTTGGTCAATGGCCACGCAAGTCGACACGACATGCCCGCATAAACCCATTGTCCGACGCTAATGAAATCGATGCGAGCGGACAACATTCAACTTGAGGACCGATGAACGAAATAAAAAGAGTCGAGAGCAAGATCTCGAGCACCGAAAAGACCCTCTCATTTGAGACCGGCAAACTCGCACCCTTGGCCGATGGCGCTGTTGTGGCGCGACTCGGAGACACCATGGTGCTGGCAACCGCGGTTGCCTCCAAAGGAGTCAAGGAGGGAATTGACTTTTTCCCTCTCACCATCGACGTAGAAGAGCGGATGTACGCCGCGGGCAAGATCCCCGGATCGTTTTTTCGTCGCGAAGGTCGCGCTACGGACTTCGCAGTCCTGGCCGCGCGTCTTATTGACCGCCCGCTTCGGCCATGTTTTCCCAAAGACTTTCGCCACGAGGTGCATGTCGTTAGCACCGTTCTCGGGGCGGATCAGGAAAACCCCTACGACGTCCTAGCCATCAACGCCTCTTCGGCGGCTTTGATGATCTCGGGCATTCCCTTCGAAGGCCCGGTTGGCGCAGTGCGGATCTCCTATTCCAAGGAGGGCCAGTGGGTCGCACATCCCACCTACCAAGATGGCGACGCATCCTCTTTTGAGCTCGTCGTCGCGGGACGCGAGGTCACCGAAGGACCCAATGCCGGGGACATCGGAATCATCATGGTTGAGGCTGGCGGAACCGCTGAGACCTGGGGAAACTACCAAGATGGAGCCCCCCATGTCACCGAAGAGGTAATTGCCGATGGGCTTGAGCTCTCCAAGATCTGGATCCGCGAGTCGATCGCGCTCCAGCACGAGCTTGTCAAGGCCAAGGGCGAGATAACCCCGATGGCCTATCTTCCCCGGGTCGACTACACCCCCGAGGTCTTCGCGCGCGTCGAAGAGCTGGCTCTAAGCCAACTTCGCAGCGCCAATGTCATCGCCACCAAGGCCGAGCGCGCCGAGGCGCTCGCGGCCGTTTTGGCCAGCGCGCAAGAGGCCCTCGCCGTCGAGTTCGAAGGCGCCGCTTCGCAGATCGCCTATGCCATCAAGGCATTGACCAAGCGCGTCATTCGCGAGCGCATCATAAATGAGGGTGTGCGGATCGACGGAAGAGATACCACGACCATTCGTCCGCTCTTCGCCGAAGTTGGGCTCATTCCTACCGCACACGGCTCGGGACTCTTCCAGCGTGGCGAGACCCAGGTGCTCAATGTCTGCACCCTGGGCATGCCCAAGATGAACCAGATGCTCGACTCGTTGGGCACCGATGACTTCAAGCGCTACATGCATCACTACAACTTCCCGCCGTTCTCCACCGGTGAGACCGGGTTCATGCGCGGGCCTAAGCGTCGTGAAATCGGCCATGGCCTTCTCGCCGAACGCGCGCTGCTGCCGGTGATCCCGCCCCAAGAGGAGTTCCCCTACACCTTGCGCCTAGTCTCAGAAGCACTTTCGTCCAACGGGTCGACTTCGATGGCTTCGGTGTGCGGGTCTACTCTTTCGCTGATGGACGCGGGCGTTCCGATCAAGGCGCCTGTGGCTGGAATCGCGATGGGCCTGATTCACCACGGTGATCAGTACGCAACCCTCACCGACATTCTCGGGGCCGAGGACGCCTTTGGCGACATGGACTTCAAGGTCGCGGGGACCGCGGACTTCGTGACTGCGCTTCAGCTCGACACCAAGATCGACGGCATTCCCGCCTCGGTATTGGCCAGCGCCCTCTCCCAGGCCAAGACCGCGCGCATGGCGATCCTTGAGGTGATAAAGGCCACCCTGGCTGGGCCCCGTGCCGAGCTGAACGTCAATGCGCCTAAGATCGTGACCTTCGAGATTCCCCTTGACAAGATCGGCGAGGTGATCGGGCCCAAGGGCAAGGTTATCAACACCATCCAGCAGGAGACCGGAGCCGACGTCAGCTTGGACGAGACCGACGGAGTGGCTATGGTTACCATCGGTGCCAAGGAGATGGCGGCCGTAGAGGACGCCAAGTCCCGAATCATGATGATTCTCAATCCTCCCAAAGCCGAACTCGGGGCGACTTATGTCGGCAAGGTAGCGGGTATCGCCAAGTTTGGAGCATTCGTCAACATCCTTCCCGGACGCGACGGACTTCTTCACATCTCCAAGATCGGCGGCGGAAAACGGATCGACCGCGTCGAGGACGTGCTTTCCATGGGCCAGGAGCTCACCGTGATCGTGGACGAGATCGATCCCACCGGCAAGCTTTCGCTTTCGCTGGTATCGGGCATCGACGACGAAGACGGAGACGGAGACGGAGATGACGAAGGATACCAGGCTCCCGAGCGCTCCAGCGACCGCCGTGCTGCGCCGGTTAGCACTCCGCCAGTCCAAGGAGCCGAAGTGGTCTCCTTTGAAGACGCTTTCGAGGATGAGCTACGCGCCACCTATGGCGATCTAGGGCCCGCGGTGAGCGAGCCGCGCGCCTTTGGCAACTCCGAGGGACCCCGCAGCGACCGTAGCCGGCGATCCCGCCCGCGTCGGGATACGCGCCGCTGATTAGTGGCCTTGACTCGATGGCTTGGGTAACATTGTCTTGGTCTTAGTTAGAGGATCGAATGTCGCCAATTAGTGTTGCAGTATTTG
>JAJYGZ010000281.1 GCA_021790495.1 Actinomycetes bacterium | reverse complement strand
TGGGGTTTTCCGGCAGGGCCGGCGTTCGCTTTCCGTTTCTCATTGGCGTACGCGGAACACCGTTTCGTCAGTTTACCGCTATTGCGGCTCGACCACCTCGCCCCACAGGTCGTAATCCTCGGCGGCCAGATTCTCCAAAGACTCTTGGAGGTCTTCGGTCTCTTCACGCAGTTCGCGAGCCAAACGCGAAATCATCGTCTCTTCATCAAGCACCACAGCCTTGAAACTAGCTCAAACCACCGTTGCTTGGCAATTCGTTTTTAGGTCCGGCGCAGCGGCATGCGGCGTCAGGACCACGTCCGCTAAAAACGGCTCTTTAGGGCAGGAAATATTCCAGGAGCCCGGCCACCGAATCGCGAATAATCTCAAGCGCCGCCTCAAAGTCCGCATCAGTGCCGAGATAAGGGTCAGGCACATCAAGGTCGTGACGCCCTGGAGCTGCCGAGAAAGTAGCTTGAAACGAGCGAAGCAGCACCAATTTGTTAGGGTCGTGCTTGATGCCGCCCAGGCGCGAGAGGTCGCGATAGTTGCTGCGGTCCAGCGCCACAACCAGGTCAACCTCTTTGCTCCACGCTTCTTGAAATTTCTTTGCCCGATGCCCCTCGAGCTCAAATCCGGCTTCGGCCAGCGCCGCTCGCGCCCGGGAGTCGGCGTTCTGGCCGACGTGCCATGATCCGGTTCCGGCGCTGGAGACCACCACATTTGCTATGCCAGCGCTCGAAAAAGCGCTGCGGGCGACAGACTCCGCCATCGGAGAGCGGCAGATATTGCCTGCACAAACAAAGCAAATTGAAATCGACCGGCGCGCGACCTCCCGGCCCAGTTCCTCGATGTAAGTCGACGGGTCAGTCATATTCCCCCTGATAGCCTCGCTGCGGATCCAGCTCGGCCCACCACAGTGACACGCGAACCCCAAATCAAAGAGGGCCGGGCGTTCGCCAGCGACCCTCTCTAATCATTGCACTTCAAGTCAATGGACGCTCCGGGGGAGAGACTCGAACTCTCAACCCCACGGTTAACAGCCGCGTGCTCTGCCAATTGAGCTACCCCGGAAAGTACTTGTACAACCTAGCAGCCGACCAAGGCGTACGGACAGGAATTTTTGTATCCCCCTGGGCCACATGCTTAGGATCTTGCCGCGTAATTCACGGCTCCATCAGTGCCTTAAGTTCGCCACCGGTATCAGCGACCCTCATGCGAAGCTTGGCCCGATGCTCGAGCTGGCGTACTCGTTCGCGAGAAATACCCAGGCTGGCGGCAATCTCCTCGTCTGAGGCAGGACCCGCCAATTGGCCAATACCGAACTTCATTTGAATGACCACTCGCTCCTTGTCGGTCAAAGCCACCATGGCATCATCTAGAGCTCCGCGAACGGCTAAATTCTCCAGCTCGGCGTAACCGCTGGCAGAGCTCAAGTCGGCAATTGTGTCCACCAGCTTGAGATCGCCATCAGTGCTTGAGGCCAAAGATTGCTCAAGAGAAACGGCGTCGATCCGCAAGCTCAACAATTCCACAACCCGCTCTTTGGGCATCTGAGTGCGCTCTGAGAGCTCTTTAATAGTTGGCTCCCGCGATAGCTCTTGCACCATCTCACCACGACTGCGCACCACCACCGCGAGATCCTCGGAAATGTGCTGAGGTAACCGGAAGGACCCTTTTTGCTCTCCGGCGGCGCGCGCCATCGATTGCCTGATCCACCATGTGGCATAAGTAGAAAAACGAAAACCGCGGCGGTAGTCGAACTTCTCCGCGGCTCTAATCAAGCCGAGATTCCCTTCTTGGATCAAGTCGAGCATGGATAGTCCACGATGCCGGTATCGTTTGGCAATGGAGACCACCAGGCGGAGATTCGAATTGGTCAGTTCGGCCTTGGCTGTCTCGCCGTCGGTTATCAGCTCCGCGTCGCCTTCGCGCCCGCCGCCGTCGATTTGCCTTTGCAGCGCAAGCGCGCCCGCCTCGATTCGGCGCGCCAACTCACCCTCGCGCTCGGCATCTAGAAGCGGGTACCGGGAGATCTCGCCCAAATACTCTCGCAGCGAGAATTCGGAGTCGGACCCCTGTGCGAAGTTGAGGTTCCTTAGGGTCACCTTCTTGCATCACCACTTCAAGACAAGCTACGGGGCTATGGCAAACCTAGATCGCAGAAGACTCTTTGTCAAAACTGTCGGCGAAATAGACCAGGAGTTCGCCGACGGCCTCGTCGCGAGTCTCCTGGTCCCACAATCGCGCTCTCAGGCGGGAGATATAGCTGGTGGTCTCCGAAATCCTCCGGGCAACTTCGGTGGCATCTCCAGGGGAGGCGAAATCCATCTTGCGAATCGACCGCTTCGTCTCGTCAACGACCTTTTGCGCGTATCGCTCGATAAGGAGGCTGATCACATCGACCTCGTCGGGTTCAGCGGTCTCGACCAGCAAGCGCATCAAAAGCCCGCGCGCCGACTCAGAAAGCGTATCGATCTCAGCCAATACCTGCTCGGCCGAGGCGCAGCGCGACATCAAGGAGACGAGTTCGGTATGCACCGGATGGGTAAAGAGAAAGCTCGGCATGAACGCGGCCAGTTCTGCCGGGCGTTGAGCCAGCTGGCGAAGCGCCTCGTTATAAGGCCGCTGCGAAGGATCAAGCAGTTCGGACAAGCTGAAATGCTGAACTGCTTTTGCCGCAGGCTCGCCCTGGGAGCGCCCAGGGGACTCCTCGGAGCCTGCACCGACCGTGGCTTCAATCTCGGCATTGGTCGCCGGAGCGATGTATCTCGTCGCGGCCCGGCTTCGAGCCTGGTAAGACCTAACCTCGCGTTCGAGCCGTCGCTCCAATTCGCGAGGATCAAGCCGACAACGGTCGGCGACGACCATCAAGTACTCCCCCCTCACCAAGGGGTTGGGATGCTCTGCGATGAGCGAAAGTGCGGAATTTGCCAGTTGGACCCGACCTTCGATGGAGGAGAAGTCCCCCGCGGCGAAATGCCGATTGAGGCGAAAGGAAAGAAAAGGCTCGGCGCTCTGCACGCACTGGCGGAGCAATTCGGGATCCTTTAAACTGAGCGAAGCGGGATCCTCGCCGGCGGGGAAGTTGGCGACGCGCACGTTTAGCTGAAAACGCCGCTCCCACTCGTATATTCTTTCCGTGGCGCTCGCTCCCGCCTTGTCGCCATCAAATGCCAGAACGATGTTCTTGGAGAAGTTCTTGAGGCGATCCAAGTGGTCCTCGGTGAGCGCGGTCCCACAAGTCGCGACAGCGACTCCAAGATCGCTGGCGAAAAAAGCGATCACGTCGGTGTATCCCTCGCAGATCACCGCCCGGTCTCTTCGAACAATCTCCGCTTTTGCCCAGTTCAAGCCGTATAGAGTTCGGCGCTTGGCGTAATTCTCCGTCTCGGGCGAGTTCTTGTATTTCGCTGCCTCGGAGTCCCCGGGGTAAGAGATTCCCGGCAAAACCCGTCCGCCGAAGGCAACCGGATTTCCGGACTGGTCAAAAATCGGAAACGTGATCCGTCCTGCGAACATGTCATGCGCACGCCCGCCGGAGTCGACATATCCCAGTCCCGCCGCGGCGAAGAGCGGAGCGGGCACTTTCAAATACGCTGGCAGCCGAGCCGAATCCCTGGGTGAAAAGCCGATCTGGAAGCGCGCGATCAACTCGTCGGTGATTCCCCTGGACCCGAGGTACTGCTGCGCTAGCTTCCCGTCCTCGCTGTCGCGCAGGTTGGCGGCGAAAAACTCTATCGCGCGACTCAACACCTCGCGAATCAACTTCGTCTCCGAACGCTTCTGGGAATCGGTGGCAGAGTCGCGGGTGATCGATACCCCAACGCGATGGGCAAGTTGCTCCACGGCATCGGCGAAGTCGAGGCGCTCAAAGTGACGCACAAAGCTGATCGCATCCCCTGAGGCTTGGCACCCAAAGCAATAGTAGACGCCGAGCTGGGCATTTACCGAAAACGACGGGGTCGACTCGGAGTGAAACGGGCAAAGCCCGACAAATCGGTTCCCGACCCGGCGCAGCGGAACGTGCTCCTGAATCAGCGCGAGAAGGTCAACCCGCTCGAGCACGGCGGCAACATCGCTTTGAGGTATCGACACTCACAGCCTCCTCCATCGTGAAGTACGTGCGCGATTCGCAATGCTTATTGACAGGTTAATGACCGGCGCTTCGCCTCCGCCACGAAAAATGCATCCAAGACATCCCCGATGCACCACTCGATTGCGGCGGGCCACCTGGCCCGCCGCAATCGAGTCGCCACGCCCTTGGGGCGACTTA
>JAJYGZ010000067.1 GCA_021790495.1 Actinomycetes bacterium | reverse complement strand
GAGCCCGCGGATTGCGCGCGATTTTGGAAGAAGTATTGCTCGACGTGATGTACGAACTGCCGTCACGCAGCGACGTCCAGCGATGCGTGATTGATGCTGAAGTCGTCGCCAAGCGTGCTGCGCCGACCCTGGTACCGAAATCAGAAGGCACTGAGCGCCCTCCCCGGACTCGCCGGGCCTCCTGAATGTGAACAGAATCCAAGCTCTTTCACCGAGATGAGTTGGTCGATTTCAGAGGCTGTCCAATGGCTTGACCGTCATCCCAGTTTCGAATCGTCGGGGCGGTTCCTCGGCGAACCTTCGCTTGCGGCGGTTCAGGCGGTCATGGATGCGCTAGGTATCGGGTCAAAAGAGTTTCGGACGATTCATATCACCGGGACCAACGGAAAGGGATCAGTAGCCAGGATCTCATCCGATATCCTTGCCAGCCTTGGCCACAAAGTCGGTGCCTTCGTTTCCCCTCACCTTCATCGAATTAACGAGCGCATTCTCATTAACAGCGAGCCGGTCGGCGACGATCTCCTTGCTTCGGAGATGCTTCTTATCTCGGGCATCGAAGATCGATTGTCACTTACGCTTAGTTGGTTCGAGGTACTGACCGTGACGGCCCTGTCTCTTTTTTACGCCGAGGGCGTTGAGATGGCGGTAGTCGAAGTTGGCATCGGAGGAACCTGGGACTCTACAAATGTCGTGGACGCTGACGTGGCAGTGATCACCTCGATTGGCCACGACCACCTGGATCTCATAGGTCCGACTCTCGCGAATGTTGCCCAAAATAAGGCGGGCATTGTCAAGAGCGACTCCGTTGCCGTAGTTGGGAGGGTTGCGGAGGAACTCCTCGCCATTGTCGAAGGCCGACCGAATTCTCGGGTTCTTGCGCTCGGCCGCGAAATCGTGGTATCGAACGTCTTGCAAGGGCTTGGCGGCTGGCGTTTCGATCTGCGAACTTCACGCACTCTTTATCCAGAGCTATTCCTATCGCTGCACGGTCGGCATCAAGTTGACAATGCTGGCTTAGCGATCGCCGGCGTTGAAGAGCTGATGGGTTCGAGTTTAGACTTCGACCTCGTTTCTGAAGTGCTTTCAGAAGTTTCAATTCCCGGGCGTGGCGAGGTCCTCTATCGCAAGCCGCTAGTGCTTGGCGATGGCGCCCACAATCGCGAAGCCGCAATAGCCCTTTCGCACCTCCTCGAGGACGAATTTGCCGGCGTAGAGCCAAAGGTTGGAGTCATTGCCATGCTCGGCGACAAGGACGCTAAGTCCGTCATCGGTGCCTTCGTGGGAATCTTTTCAGAGATTCTGGTGTGCTCCGTCGGTGATGAGCGTTCACAGCCAAGTGGAGAACTGGCCGATGTTGCGGCTGCCCTTGGGCTTAACGCTGTTGAGGTGCCCAGTCTCGAGGAGGCGTTATCGGGAGCGATGAAGAGTGTAAATTCTTCCGGAATGGCCGTTGTTTTCGGTTCCTTCCGGACCGTTGCGCGGGCAAGGCTCTTTCTTCGCTCCTGAGAGATGCAGAATTGCCATTAGGCACAGGGAAATTAATGCTGCGGCAATATAGGCTCTTACGGTTATGGATTCAACCTTTTTTATGTGTAAGCCAGATGCGGTCGAGCGCGGGCTGGTGGGCGAGATTATTTCGCGTATCGAGCGCAAGGGCCTAGTCTTGGTGCGAGCCGAGCTGCGGCAGATCGACGAGGCCACGGCCAAGGCGCACTATTCCGAACATGACGGCAAGAGCTTCTTTGATGACCTGGTCTCGTTCATTATCAGGTCCAAGGTATTTGTGACCGAAGTCGCCGGTCCCAAAGATACCTGGGCAGTCGTGCGCACTCTGATCGGCGAGACCAATCCCGCCAAGGCGGCCCCGGGAACCATTCGCGGTGACTTTGCGGTCGATATAGCTGAGAACTTGGTGCATGGGTCGGACTCGGCACAAGCAGCAGCTAGAGAACTCGCCTTGTTCTTTCCGGAGCAATAGTCGAATCTCTGGTTAGACTGTGCCCAACGATTAACTCTCCACACTGACGTGGGAGTTGTAAGAAGTAAATCCGAATCGGCGATATCTTCAACTTTTCTGCCAACCGTTCAATAGGCAAATATTCTCCGGAGGCGTATATGGCATTTGGCACATCATTTCTTGGGCGCGACATGGCGGTAGATCTCGGGACCGCGAACACGCTGGTCTATGTGCGAGGACGAGGGATAGTTCTAAATGAACCCTCAGTCGTGGCGATAAACACTAAGGATGGAAGGCCCCTCGCTGTGGGTGTAGAGGCTAAGCGAATGATTGGCCGTACCCCAAGTAATATCCAGGCCATTCGGCCTCTCAAGGACGGAGTTATCGCGGACTTCGAGATCTGCGAGAAGATGCTTCGTTACTTCATCCATAAGGTACATTCCAAAAAATTCGGCAAACCGCGCATGATCATTTGCGTTCCTTCAGGTATTACTGGCGTTGAGCAGCGCGCCGTTCAGGAAGCTGCTGAGTATGCCGGAGCGCGTAAGCCGGCCTACATAATTGAGGAGCCGATGGCGGCTGCGATCGGTGCTGGGCTTCCGATACATGAGCCCACTGGAAACATGGTCGTCGACATTGGCGGTGGAACAACGGAAGTGGCCGTTATTTCACTGGGCGGGATCGTCACTTCCAAGTCGATTCGAATTGGCGGAGACGAGCTGGACGAAGCGATAATCGCCTATGTCAAGAAGGAGCACAGCCTCGCCCTCGGAGAGCGGACCGCCGAGGAGATGAAGATGGCACTGGGGTCCGCGACGGTGCTAGACGAAGAGTTCCAAGCTGAAATTCGCGGACGAGACCTTATCACCGGCCTCCCCAAAACGATCGTTGTGACGACAAAAGAGATCCGCAAAGCCATCGAGGAGCCGATCTCGGCGATCGTGGATGCGGTTAAATACACCCTCGACAATACACCGCCAGAACTTGCCGCGGACATAATGGAGCAGGGCATTGTATTGACGGGTGGCGGTGCCCTTCTCAACGGTTTGGATAAGCGTCTCAATGAAGAAACCGGCATGCCAATTATCGTTGCGAATAATCCTCTCCAGTGCGTCGCCTTGGGATCAGGGCAATGCCTGGAGGAGTTTGAGGCGCTCAAGCAGGTGCTGATTTCAGCTAGCAGCCGATAGGAGGCAGCTGAGAGAAGGTGGCTAACCCGTTATTTAGACGCCCTCGAATCACTCTCGTCGTACTGGTGTTGATCTCGCTCTCACTGCTGTCGGTGAGTTATCGTGGGACGCCGCCGGCCATCGTCACCGGCAAGGGTTACGTCCGGGATGTCGTGACTCCGTTGCGCCAGGCGTTGACCGCAATAGTTGCGCCGGTTTACGACGTCGCCGCCGGAGCATTCGAATATGGCACATTGAAGAGGCAGAATGCCAAGCTGCAAAACGAAGTAACGGCGCTTCGCAACCAAAGGATCGTAGATCGCGGAGCCATCGGTGCCCTGGCTGCGTTGACCGCGGTCCTGCATATATCTTTCGCCGGCAATGTCAAGGGAATTCCTGCGCAGGTTATTTCCTATACGCCGACCAATGTTCAGTTGAGCGTAGAGCTCGACAAAGGTTCATTGGCTGGCATCCAGGTTGGCAATCCCGTTGTTTCCGCTTACGGTCTGATCGGCCGGGTCATACAGGTTTCCCCGCATACTGCGTCGGTGCTTCTCGTTGACGATCCGAACTTTGCCGTCGGGGTGCGATTCGGGACGTCGGGTCAAATCGGCTTGGCGGTGGGGCAAGGCGCCACATCTGATCTTACGGTGCAACTCGTCGACCCGGGAACCGTCTTGAAAAAGGGCGAGGTGGCCTTTTCAAGCGGCCTTTCCGGAGAGATATTTCCACCGGATATCCCGGTCGGACGCGTTGTCGACGCGTACACTCCGCCCGGCGGTCTCGAAGAGCACGTCGATCTGCGACCAGTGGTGAATTTGACGGCCCTTAACTACGTCGCCGTTATGCGGTGGCTGCCGCCGTCGCCATGAACAGCGGCAAATACTTTAAGATATCTCTGCTGGTACTCACCTTTGCGGTGATTCAGCGTTCACAGCTCGGAAGCATCACGATCCAGGGAGTGCATCCGGACTATTTACTGGCGGCGACCGTAGTCTTTGGCCTTCTGGAGGGCCGCGAGTCCGGCGCGGCGGTCGGGTTTATCTTTGGCCTTGTCGCGGACTCATTTTCTGCCATTCCATTCGGAGTGTCTAGCCTCGTCTATGCGGTGGTTGGTTATCTGGCGGGAAT
>JAJYGZ010000104.1 GCA_021790495.1 Actinomycetes bacterium | reverse complement strand
CGACCGGACTCCGGAACCATAATTATCGACGGTGAACCGGTAGCGATTACTTCACCAGCGGTAGCCCGGGCACACGGCCTCGGAATGGTCTTTCAAGACCTTCGGCTAATCCCAGCGCTCACCGTTTGGGAAAACATCCAGCTGCATGCCAAGTTGGGAGGAAAAATCCTTCGACCGCGCAAGATCCAGGCCCAAATCCGAGAAGCGTCGGAGCGATACGGGCTTTCGGTCGACCCCACTGCCAAGGTCGGCGACCTCTCGATCGGCGAATGGCAGCGGGTTGAACTCCTTAAAGTGCTCCTAGCGGGCGCGCGGATACTGATCTTGGACGAGCCGACCAGCGTCTTGGCTCCACCGGAAGTGGCGTCGCTGTTTGAGATTGTCGACCGCCTCCGTAGCGAAGGCGCCGGCATCGTAATCATTACCCACAAAGTTCGCGAGGTCCGCGCCATAGCTGACCGGGTAACCGTACTCAGGAGCGGACGGCCGATCATCACCGACGTCGACGCCGATTCGATTTCGGATGCGGACCTGGTCAAAGCGATTGTGGGCGAGAGCGTAACGCCGGTAACCAACGGCGAACGAGGCGTCGTCGCCGAAGCTGAAGCGGTCCTGGTGGCATCTGGCCTAAAGGTCGAAACCGGCGGCGAAGGCACCGGGCTGCGTGGTGTAGACCTGCACGTCAGGCAAGGAGAGATCCTTGGCGTCGCCGGCATTGCAGGAAATGGCCAGCGCGAGCTCGCAGATCTTCTCACCGGTGCGACATCGGCGGATCACGGCGAGATCAAGATGAACGGCAACTCTGTCCATGACGGGGGTCCAAAGCACTGGCGCCGGGCAGGCATGCTCTCGGTCGCGGCCGATCCGATTCGGGAATTTGTGGTGCCTGGTCTGACAGTTGCCGAACATGCCGCCCTTTGGCTTGCTGGCGAATCGCGGAGGTTGCGCTTTGACGTCTCCGCAGCGACGCGGTGGCTCCAACAGGCCGCGTCCGAAGTTGGACTCCCTCTGGCGCCGCTCAATAAGCGCCTTGACCTTCTCTCGGGAGGAAACATCCAGCGGGTTCTCCTCACATTCGCCTTCGCCAAGAATACTGCCGGCCTCGTGGTCTCTTACCCGACAAGAGGGCTGGACGTGAGAACCGCCGAGATGACCCATTCGCTGTTGATTCGGGCTCGCAAGAACGGCTCGGCGATCGTATTGATTTCCGAAGATCTCGACGAGCTGCTCTCTCTTTCGGACCGTGTAGCCGTTCTGTCTAGGGGGCTGATCTCAGGACTGATTCCTGCGGCGGAAGCGGATCGGCTTGAGATCGGACGGCTCATGGCGGGAGGAGGAGTAGCGTGAGCATCTTTTCGACGCTTTTGCCAGGTTCCAAGCCCACAGAAGACTTAGAGGGCGCAGCACAGTTGCCCGAGATCGGCGGGCCCTCCGCATCGAAGCTCAAGAAGACCACGGTGACCCTCGGCGCTTACGTTGGTGTTTTTGCACTCTTCGGCGTGATAGTTCGCCTCGCCGGAGCGAATCCATTCGGAGTGTTTGGAGCCATGCTCCGGGCGAGCGTCCTCAATGGGGGCTCGGTCGAACAGGCTCTCCTCACCGCCATCCCGATATCGCTAGCTGCTCTTGCGGTTGCGGTTCCCGCTCGAGCTGGCCTGGTAAACGTCGGCGGCGAAGGTCAACTCATCATGGGAGCAGTGGCAGCCACCGGCATCGGCGTGGCCGTCGGCGCTTTGGTTCCGGGCCCAATCGCCTGGATCCTCATGGCCGTCGGGGGCGCCGCAGCGGGCGCGACATGGGCCGGGATCTCGGCGCTGCTGCGAACGTATCTCGACGCAAGCGAAGCGGTAACGACGCTGCTAATGAACTTCGTAGCCAACGACGTGATGTTGTATCTGATCTACCAGCCATGGAGGGACAAGCTCAGCTCCGGCCAGCCCCAAAGTGCTCCATTGGCCCACTCCGCCCAACTCCCGGCGCTCTTTGGGAGCCAGCTCAATATTGGAATCTTGGCCGCCGCTGGCTTGGCAGCCACCACCTGGTACCTGCTCCGAAAGAGCCACTGGGGGTTCGCGCTGAGGATCGTGGGTGGAAACCCGGAGGCCGCACGGCGAGCTGGACTTCCCATCAAGCGGCTCCTCATCAGCTCGATGCTGGTTGGCGGGGCGCTGGCAGGGCTCGGCGGCATGCTCAACTTGGCCGGCCTGGAATTGCAGCTTCGCCCTGGTATAACGGCGACTTTCGGATACGTCGCGTTCCTGGCGAGCTGGCTTGGCCGCCACGATCCCATCAAGGTCGTCTTGGCGGCCGTGGCATTTTCAGCGATCACTTTGAGCGGCAACGGAATCCAGCTCGGCTACGGGCTCGACGGATCCATCGTAGATGTGCTCCTCGCGCTGATCGTAGTAGCTCCCCTGGCACTGTCAAAAACACGAAAGGCTTGGTCGTAGATGAACGGCATCGAACAAAGCCTGGTAGGAGGCGTCGAGGGCGGAAGCGCCATTCTCCTCCCTGCGATCGGCGAATTGATCAGCGAATTAGCAGGGGTGGTAAACCTCGGAACCGAGGGGTGCATGCTCGGCGGGGCACTGGGAGCCTACGCACTCGCGGTCGCCACCGGGTCGGCTGAGATCGGAATAATCGGCGGGGTGATAGTTGGAGGGATTCTAGGATTCGCGCACGGCTACCTGACGGTCTTTCGCAAGGCCGACCAGCTCGCTAGCGGTCTTGTCATTTGGTTCTTGGCGCTCGGCCTCACCTCGGTCTTCGGGACCAGCTACGTGAACGACTCGATCAATCCGCTTCCGCTAATCAAAATTCCTGTTCTCGCTTCAATTCCCTGGGTCGGGCCGATCCTCTTTAATCACGACATACTTGTCTACCTCGGTTATGTTCTTGTCGCCGTCCTGGTTTGGGCGCTTTATCGCACCCGAGGCGGCCTGCTTCTTCGCGCTACCGGAGAGCGGCCCGAAGTTGTCGCCGTCGCTGGCAATCGCCCGCAGGCGATTCGAGTAATCGCCGTGAGCGTCGGGTCCGCCCTGGCGGGGATTGGCGGAGCTCAACTTTCGGTGGGATACGTCGGAAACTGGTTCAACGACATGACGAGCGGATATGGATTTGTGGCCGTGGCGGTCGTGCTTTTCGCAGCGTGGAAACCACTGCGGGTCCTGGTAGGTGCCTACCTCTTTGGAGTCGCATTGGCCGTGGCCTCGGTATTGCAGGCACACGGCGTTTCGATCAGCCAATACCTGTTGGCCGCGCTTCCCTATCTAGCAACGCTTGTCGCTCTCATCGCGGTGTCGAGAAAGGGGAGTTCGAATTCGCCCGAGGCGCTCACCCGTGCGCTGACCGACACCAGCTAGCATCCCCACGCCCTTAAGCCTCACACTTTCACCTTGCTGTCCCCGTCCCTGTCCAACATTCCGGCTTCTTTCAGCTGGCCCTAGCACATCATTGTCCAAATTCAGTAGTCGCTCGCCTTTATAGGTAACGAGCAAAAGGAGGAATAAATCGTGCGTATCGCACACAAACTACGCAAATTTGTAACGACGCTCGGGGTGACGGCTGCCACCGTCATCGGCCTGGCGGCCTGCGGCAGCTCGACCAGTGTCTCAAGCACAGTCACAACGAGCGCCGGCCCATCCACCACCGTCGGGTTCATCATGGTCGGATCTCGAGCTGACTATGGTTACAACCAAGCGGTTTACGTCGCGAGCCAAGACGTTGCCAAGGAGATGAGCAACGTCAAAGTAATTACCGCCGACAACATTCCTGAGAATGACGCGGTTACCCAAACCATGCAGGCGATGGTGAACAATGGCGCCAAAATCATCTTCGCCACCAGCTACGGCTACTATCCCTACGCCTTGAAATTCGCCCAATCCCATCCCAAGATAACGGTCTTGCATCAGGGCGGCTACCTCGCGGGAACCTTCCCCCCGAACTTCGGAACCTACTGGGGCGAGGCTTTCGAGCCGGTGTCCTTGGGTGGCATGGCCGCTGGCGCCGTGACCAAATCCAACAAGCTTGGCTACGTGTATGCATTTCCGATACCTCAAACCATCGAAAACATTGACGCGTTCGAGCTCGGCGCCCTCTCGGTAAATCCGGCCGCCAAGACCTACGTGGTGAACACTTCGAGCTGGTGCGATCCGCTAAACCAAAAAGAGGCCGCGACGGCTCTCCTGTCCCAGGGCGTGGACGTGCTTACCCAGCACCAGGACTGCCAAGCTACGGTCATCGGGGCTGCCAAGCAAGCCAACGCCTA
>JAJYGZ010000309.1 GCA_021790495.1 Actinomycetes bacterium | reverse complement strand
CTGATTGTCGTCGGCTGTTGTGAAAACTTCGGTTCTCTTGGTAGGAATGGTGGTGTTGCGTTCGATCAGCTTGGTCATGACGCCACCCTTGGTTTCAATGCCAAGGCTCAGCGGAGTAACATCCAAAAGCAATACGTCCTTGACCTCTCCCTTGAGAACTCCAGCCTGGATCGCGGCTCCAACAGCTACCACCTCATCGGGATTCACCCCTTTATGGGGCTCACGACCGGCAAGGGAAAACACCAGGTCCTGAATGGCCGGCATGCGTGTCGACCCTCCGACCATCACGACATGATGGACCTGCTCTTTGGTCAAACCGGCATCGCGGATCGCCTGCTCGAACGGACCTCTACAAGCCTCTGCCAGGTCGCGGGTGAGTTCTTGGAACTTGGCGCGCGTCAACTTCAGGTCGAGGTGTTTTGGTCCTTCAGCGTTCGCAGTTATAAACGGAAGATTGATGGTTGTCTCTTGAACAGCCGACAGTTCAATCTTGGCTTTTTCAGCGGCTTCCTTGAGACGCTGCATCGCCATCTTGTCCCCAGAAAGATCGATTCCTTCGGTATCCTTGAAGGACTTTACCAGCCAGTCAATCACACGCTGATCCCAGTCGTCGCCGCCAAGCTGGGTATTCCCCGATGTCGACTTGACCTCGAATACACCGTCGCCGATCTCAAGAACCGAAACGTCAAAAGTGCCGCCGCCGAGATCGAAGACGAGAACCGTCTGATCGGTGTTCTCCTTGTCCAGGCCATAGGAGAGCGCGGCCGCGGTGGGCTCATTAATAATTCTCAGCACTTCCAGGCCAGCAATCTGACCAGCCTCTTTGGTCGCCGTTCTTTGGGCGTCGTCAAAGTAGGCAGGAACGGTTATCACCGCTTGCGTGACCGTATCGCCCAGATAACTCTCCGCATCGCGCTTCAACTTGGCAAGAATTCGCGCCGAAATCTCCTGGGGCGTGTAGTCCTTGCCATCGATATCGATGGTCCAGCTAGTACCCATGTGGCGCTTTACAGATCTGATCGTGCGATCCGGATTGGTGATAGCTTGGCGCTTGGCGACCTCGCCAACCAATACCTCGCCAGTTTTGGAGAACGCGACGACCGACGGCGTGGTCCGTCCACCCTCAGCGTTCGGGATTACAACGGGATCGCCGCCTTCGAGCACGCTCACTACCGAGTTCGTGGTTCCAAGGTCAATTCCGACGGCCTTTGGCATCTATCAAAACCTCCTGATGAATTTTGCTTATAAGCATAAGCGCAGCAAAGTTGAGTATATTCCTATCAACTTTGAATTCGTGCATATTTTTAGCCACCAGCCGGCTGAAACGCCACCTGAAGAACTAACTTGCTTAGTGATATGGGACAGCTAATACTCCTGCGGCACGGACAGAGCACTTGGAATCTTGAAAAGAAATTCACCGGGTGGATCGACGTACCTTTAACCGATCAAGGGATCGCCGAGGCGCGCCGAGCCGGCGAGTTGATGTTGAACGAGGGCCTCAAACCCGATATCGCACATACTTCGCTGCTCACGAGGGCTATTCGAACCTCTGATTTAGCTCTGGAAGTAATGGATCGAAGTTGGATTCCGGTGCAGCGCCATTGGCGGCTCAACGAGCGCCATTACGGTGCGCTGCAGGGACTCAATAAAGAAGAGACGAAGGTCAAATTCTCGCCGGAGCAAGTGCAGCTCTGGCGACGCTCCTATGACGTGGTTCCCCCAGCCCTCGATCGTAGCGATCCAACGCACTCTATCTATGACCCGCGTTACGCTTCGGTAGCTCCCGAACTGATCCCCGACACCGAATGCCTGGCTACGGTGCTCGAGCGCATGCTTCCCTACTACTACGACGTGATGGTTCCTCAACTTCAAGCTGGCCTGTCGCTGCTAGTCTCGGCACACGGAAACTCGCTACGCGCCATCGTGATGCACTTGGAGGAGATCTCCAAGGAGTCGATCCTCGACGTGGAGATTCCCAACGGAGTTCCTATCGTCTATGACATCGACGAGCGTCTCACCGCTACTCGCACGCACTGGCTTTCGCACTAGCGCAGAGCCGCAGCTCGAAAGCTCGTCTGACCGAACGATCGCCCCCAGGCTGCAACAGTCCTTTTTGAAATTCGCGAGTCAGAAATATTCCCGACGGCATATCAGGTTCACTCCGGGCACGTGGAGCTTTGGATCGGGGCGGCGCAAGGCGACCCTCATCCAATCATTGAGCGGATGCTCACCGCGTCCAATGGCAGGTGCGAAAATCGATGTAGCTGCGATGATGTAGTTTGGCCAACCCAAGATGGTTGGCCAAACTACTTTCAGGGAAAGACTTTTCGTGCGACGACAAAGGCGCGCCTCAAAGCCTGCGCATGCGCGGTCGCCTCCCGATCTGCCATGGGGTTCCCTACGCGGATCGAATCGCCGAAACTTCGAATTCGAGATTGACCTTTTCGCTCACCAGCATGCCGCCAGCTTCAAGAGCGGCGTTCCAGTTAACGCCCCAGTCCTTACGATTGATTACGGTTGTCCCTTCCAGTCCGATTCGCTGGTTCCCGTACGGATCCACGGCACTCCCGGTGAATTCAAAGTCGATCGTCACCGGCCTGGTAACGCCCTTGATGGTCAAGTCTCCGGTAATCGCAAACTGATTTTCGTCGGTTGCCTTTACGTCAGTGGACACAAAGGCGAGATTGGGATACTGCTCCATGGCAAAGAAGTCGTTCGAACGCAGATGGGCGTCCCGATCAGCATTTCTGGTATCGATGCTCGCAGCCTTTATGACCAGTTCGAGATGCGAGTTGGCGGGATTCTCGACATCAAAATATCCACTGCCTTCGAAGTCGTTGAAGGAGCCCCGGACCTTGGTAACCATGGCGTGGCGCGCCATAAAGCCGATCCGGCTGTGAGTGGAATCGATGGTGTAATTCCCGGTGAGTGTGTTTTGAATGGCGGTGGTCATGGTGGAATGCTCCTTTGAATTATTTCCCTACGCCGGTACAAACATGGATGACATGTCATCTATTCCAGACTAGATGAAATATCATCCATCCCGGATAAGATTTCGCTATGACCAAAGCAAGTTGGCTCGATGCGCGGCAAGAGCGGGCGTGGCGCGCACTCCAATTTATGCAGATGCGCCTTACGGCTCACCTGGCCAGAGACCTCGCCGCCGAATCCGGCCTCGCCTACCAGGATTACGTGGTCCTGGTAGCGCTCACCGATGAACCTGAAGGCAGACTCCGTCTCTTTGAATTGGCCGAGAAGATCGGATGGGAGCGGAGCCGACTTTCTCATCACGTGAGTCGAATGGCGGATCGCGGCCTGGTGACTAAGGAGAAATGCACTTCCGATGGGCGCGGATCGTTTGTAGCTGTCACCCCGCTTGGTAAAAAAGAGATCGAAGCCGCCGCTCCTGGCCATGCCGAATCAGTTCGCCGACTCTTTATCGATTCCCTCACGCCTGAGCAATTGGACGCAATGGGTGACGCTGCGCAAATCGTCCTTGAGCGCTTGTCTCAATTCGATCCACTCCCTCCGGAGCAGCGCGATGACAAGGGATCGGCCAACTAAAAAACGCTGCTCCCCAATGCGGCCTATCACCAATCTTGAGTTCGGCTAAGGCTCCAACGTCGGAGCGATTCTCGCCAATGCCATCGACGCCCCAACTCCGAGAACAACGCAGACTAGGGCGATCATAAAAAGATCCGCATCGGTCACCACTCCCGCCGCGGCGCCGGCGAGTGCTATGACAAAAGTGATCTCCGCACGCGGCGCAAGCATTACGCCGACTGCGAATCCCTTGGCAGATCCGAAGCCGATTCGCGCCGCAAGTAGTTTTGCACCGGTAGCCATAACGATAAGCGCACCGGAAGCAGCAAGGATCGTTGAGATCGGAGAGGAAAATCCCCCGGCGATCGCGCCAAGCGAGACAAAGAAGAGCGGGAGCAAACCAAAGCCAATCCGCTCCACATTGCGAGTTACCTTTCCATTCCCGAGAAGGCTGGTCATAGAAACTGCCAGGACGAAGGCGACGACAATCGGCGAGGCCGACACCGCCTGGGAGGCAAAGGCGAGGAGGCCGACACCGATCCACGCGATAATCTGAACGCGCTCGCGATCTCCTCCGTCGAATCTCCTGGCTATTAACCTGTTTGCCCCGAAGCCCAATAGGGCAGCCAGCGCCTCAATTGCCAAACCGACAATCGAACGCGACCCGCCGTGGAGAATCGCTACCTCCACTACGGCTAAACCGACGAGTCCCAGCATGTCGTCAAATACCGCCGTCACAAAGAAGGTCTTCGCCTCCGTCGAGCGATTTCTTCGGGCG
>JAJYGZ010000296.1 GCA_021790495.1 Actinomycetes bacterium | reverse complement strand
GACGATCATCCTTTCGACGCGGGGATCCCGTCGGCGCGCTTCACCCAAGATCTCGGCCAAGACGTCTAGTTCAACCGAGTGGAACTTCTCGGCGATGACTCTTGGAGGCGAGGCGCGATCTGCCACATTGTGTCCCACCCATCCCCATTTGACGGCTTGGGCCAATGCGCGATGGATGGTTGCATGGATATGGTGGATGCTGCGCGCGCTGAGCTCGCCCGAGAGATCCGCATAGAGTTCGTCGAGGTGTCGAGCGGTCAAGTCCGCGAGAGCAATATCGCCGAGCGCCGGATTGATGCGATTGTCGATGTAGCTGATCCGGGATGCGATCGTGGTCGAGGAAAGCCCTTGCGACTCCTGGAACCCCAGCCATTCCTTCATGAGATAAGAGACACTCGCCCGCGTCGCTGCGGTCCGCCCCTCTTCGACCTCGGTGAGCATCGAGTCGAGTTCGCGCTCGGCGGCTCGGCGCCCGCCGCGGAAGTTGCGGCTGAGGAACTGGCCCTTGCCGGTGACGATGTCGCGGCCGGTGTACACCCGCAGTTTCCACCTGTGCGTGCCGTCGGATCCCAAGCCAAGGTCTAGGATTGATCCTCGCATGTGGTCAGTATATCAAAAGTTGTCCCGAAGTTGTCCCGAAGGTAAGTTGGGAACTAGGATATAGGCCTTGTATAGGTAAGCCCCCGTAGCTCAGGGGATAGAGCAGTGGTTTCCTAAACCATGTGCGCAGGTCCGAGTCCTGCCGGGGGCACCATAACCAAAACTCTCTCTGATGGCCAAAGGCGGGTCCACTCCAATCCCGAATAGGGCTTTTGATCCGTGTCCTGGCGATTCTTATCTACGGCGTAAGGTTGCTTGCATAGGCGCGTTTTGCGCTAGGGGAGAATATTGACCGCTCTGGCTGCGACGACCACAACGGTTATCATCGATACCAGCGATTCCGCGGCCATCAGCGTCTTTGCCTTTTGCGTCAACGGCATGGTGTCAGTCGGGCTAAAGGCCGTCGCATTGGTAAATGCGACGTAAAGGTAGTCGACAAAGCCCGGGTGCCATTGGGCTGTTGTTATCCTCGGCTCTGTCATTTGGGGAAATAGAAAGTCGGGTATCAGCTCGCGGTGACCGCTTCGGGCCGCTGGGCCGCCCTTGTCTATCTCCCAGAACCATAGGCCGAACACAATTACGTTCGTCAGCCAAACCGCTAACGCCGCATAGACGAGCGCCTTGCCGCTGGTGTTTTTCCCGCCCGCCAAAAGGTGATGGACCAGCAAGACGACTGAGGCGATATTCGCGAGATTGACCAGGGCAATGAGTCCGATAGCGAGAAATCGAAGCTCTCGTGTCTCGTGATGCTGGCGGTAGGGATTGGTGATGGTCAAAGGAATTAAAAGGGCTGCCTCGAGAACCGGTATTAGCCAGCGAGGTCCGACAATCAGACTTTGCGGCAAGATCACATAAAGTGCCAAAGCGCTCGCGATTGCGATGCTGGCGGGCCACCTCGGTTCGAGATGCCCGTTTGGGGTATTCGGATTGGCGTCCATCTCGCGGACTCCTTTGGGTTGGCTTTGCGGGTCTTTCAGGTCAAGCTAATGGGACTTCGGGCCGTCTCGGGGAAATTGTCCGATAAAGGGGTCTCGCTACTCCGATGGCGACAACTCTCTTTGCACGCCGTGATCACGGATGGGTGAGCCAAGGTCAGCAGTTCAGTGCCGTCGAGGCGGTATGGGTGCGGATGTCTCGGAGGCGCCAGCCCGGGTCGACAACTCAGAGTCATAGGGCGAAGCGCTTGCAGAACGGGGCCAAGGGGCGATTGTATGTTTCCAATTACATCCAAGATACGACCAAGGTGTGGCTACGGCTCCTTATCGTCATACCAGACTGCTCGAAAGCCAGTTGTTGCGGTGTTGATTGAGTTGTCAAGTGATGCCTAACTTTGCGCGGATCGGCGTCGTTCTGCCAGCCAGCTAGCTTCGAGTTCTCCGAGCGGCGTCGATGGATTCCGTTGGACGAATGGCCAGATCTCTTCAGCGATTCGCCGAAAGTTTGCGCTCGCTCCCAATGACGCCAGAAGCGAGTAGAGGCCGAGGTTGATCCGCTGAATCACCACGAATGGGGGCGAGACCATTAGGTACCTGGCGATTTGGGCCTTCTGGTCAAAAGTGTGGGCGAACAGGCGTGTGGTGTAGTCGTCGTTAAAGGCGAAGGGGCCATCGCTGATGACAGATTCGTAAAATGGCTCGAAGTGCCGGTAAATAGTGCTGTCATCCAGTGGGCATTCGCTGGTTAGCAGGCCCGCGCGTTCAATCGCGCCGCGGAATTTCGCGGGGCTCTCGTCTATCACCATTGCGCGAATCATCGATTCAAAAAGTTCTATTTCGCTGGGGGTGAAGCTCTTGGTGAGGCCGAAATCCAAAAATGTCACCTTGCCGCCGCCGTCAAAAAGGTAGTTCCCGGGATGCGGGTCGCCGTTGAAGGAGCGCAGTTGGTACAAGCTGCGAAATACGAAGCGGAAGATCGTCTCCCCAGCGAGATTTCGCTCGGCGAGGTCCTCGCTCATCAGTTCATTAAAGCGAAGCCCTTCTCCAAGTTCGGTCACCAAAACCTTAGATGTCGAGAGCTCGTCAAAGACACCTGGAATCTTGATCAAGGGATGGTCTCGATAGAAGTCGTAGAACGTCTTCTGGTTCCTTGCTTCTTTGACATAGTCGAGTTCCTCGGTAATCTTCGAAGCGATCTCCGCGACTACTGAGTCGGTATCCATCGATGGAAAGGCGAAGCGAAAGCCACGTGCGACAAGCCGCAGGTTAGCCAAGTCGGCCGTTAGGGTTTCGGAGATACCAGGATACTGCACTTTAATTGCAACGGCGATGCCGGAATGGGTAATCGCGCGGTGCACTTGGCCAATCGATGCCGAAGCTATCGGGTCGGGATCCCACTCTGTGTACAGGTCATTCGGCAGCAGTCCGAATTCGTCTAGAAAGACTTGCTCGACCAACTCCTTTGACATCGGGGGAGCGCTGTCCTGAAGGGCAGCAAATCCCTCGCGAACCTGCGCGTCAAGAGGCGTTGAAACATAGCTAAGCATCTGGCCGAACTTCGCCATTACGCCACGCATTGAGCCGAGTTCCTGAGCCACATCCTGCGCAGATCTAATCTCGCGCGATCTGTCTACCGGCTCGCCGCGCTTTTGAGACGTGAAAATTGCCCGTGCCCTAGACAGCGCAGTCTGGCTTGCCAGTTTCGAACCCGCGCGAGCGATTTGGGTCATCCTCTTCGCCCGCATGGATCTTGAACTCATCGATTCATTTCTGCAATCTTTGTTGTTGCTTATTCCTTATCTTGGGTAAAGCGCTTCGAGTCGAGCGATGCGTACGCAGCGACATTTCGGTCGATTCCAGCAGTTGTCTCTAAACGTTCGATGGCTTCGCCAAGGCGGCTACCCGGGATCGCCGCAGTCATTTCATTGGATGACATCTTCGTCCTGGTCCTTGAGAGCATGCAGCCGAACGAGAGGGCGAACGCCTTGGTCTCATGTGCGATCGCAACGATATGACATTGGGGCTTTCCCTCTACGCGCGCTTCGGGAAAGGCGTCGCGAAAGATCATTGCGGCCATCGCGTTCAGTCTGAGCAGCACGACATCGGGAGTCGCCTCCGAGGTAGCGAGTGGCCCGTAGCTAATAGCGGTTGGCTCTTCTTTGATGTGTTCAATGCCGCCAAAATCGGCTTCGGAGACCCAACCAGCGCCCACCAGCGTCGCGACGTCAGCGTGCCCCGCTGCTTGCGAAAGAGGAATGAAACCGTGGGTGAAAGACCCCACAGAGCAGTTGGCGTGGTCTTGTTTGCTGGTTGTAAAGGACCTCTCGACCGAATGCATCCAAAAAACGCACCCTGCGGAGACTGAACCGGTGCGGCCATCGGGCGTGGCGGACGGCATTTCGGCGCTAAAGGCAGCAGGTTCGGGAGGAACAGCGCTCAAGAACGAAATTGCGATTGGTTCAATTGTGCAGCGTAAAGCGGCTTTTAGGCGCAACACCTCGTCAATAAAGTCCATGCCACGATGTTACCAGCCTTGCCGATGCCGCGGGTCGGCAGGTAAGCCAACGAAGCGACATCGGCGCAGGTTCGCCGCGCGTGGTTGTTCTGGGAACTTCTACGCGGTTTCGATCGTCGCCGCATCCTGGAGGCCGAGTTCTTCGATCGCGGTTTGGCGCATCAAATATTTCTGAACTTTGCCGGTAACCGTCATTGGGAAGGCATCCACGAACTTGATGTATTTCGGGATTTTGTAGCGAGCGATTCGATCCCGACAGAACGCGATGACTTCTTCTTC
>JAJYGZ010000239.1 GCA_021790495.1 Actinomycetes bacterium | reverse complement strand
CGCTTTTGTCCGTCGTTCCCATAACCAATTATTGCCTGTGCCGTGATCACGCTGGTGAGATAGCCGCCAACCGGCAACCGATGATATGAAAGACGTTCGACCAAGATGGCGACGTCCCTCAGAGTTCCGCCTGCGCCCCCGTACTCCTCGGGAACCGACAGCCCCAGCCACCCGGTTCGCGCCAGCCGCGCGTAAAGTTCCGGTGAATGGGCGATACGGCCGTTGTCGGTCCACTGGCGAAGCTGGTCAGGGTTACATTCGCGGAGGCAGAAGTCCTCGACGGCGTCGGCGAGGGCACGCTCCTCTTGATCGAGCTGCTCTCCGAACCAGGTGGTGGTCATGTCAATTCCTTGCTATTTGGACGGGTGTAATAGCTGCGCGCCGAGCACCAAGGCAAGCGCGGCAAAGATATCGACCGGCACCGTCAACCGTCGGTCGAACCTGGGGAGACGATTCTGGTCCTCTTGGCAAAGTCGGGTCGCCAGTACCGATTAGGCCTGAAATCCGGAATCATTGGCAACTAATCGGCCATCGTGTAGCCACCGCTGACCGAAAGGATCTGACCCGTTACCCAAGAACTGAGATCGGAGCACAGAAACAGGATTCCATTTGCCTGGTCAATCGGCTCGCCGAGTCGTCGCAACGGATAAGCCTTGAGAAGCTTTTCCTCGCCGCCCCACTGGTTTATCATGCCCATGGCTCCCGGGGTTTTTGTGGTTCCCGGCGATATGGCGTTACAACGGATCCCGTATCTCCCCGCCTCCTTGGCAAAACCCTTTGTGAACCCCATAACGCCGGCCTTAGCCGCTCCGTAGGACACCAAGAATGCTTCGCCGACGCGACCGCTGTCGGAGATGAGGTTGACCACCGCGCCGGATTGTTGGCTGCGCATCACGTCATAGACGGCCCGTGTCATCACCATGGTGCCCACCAGGGTGATGTGGATGTCGTGAATGTAGTCGTCGTAGGCGAGGTCCTTGAACAATGCCGTGGTCCAGGCCGCGGCGTTGTTGACCAATATGTCTACGCGGCCAAAACGCTCAATCGTTGCGGCCACGCCCGCATTGGCGTGTTCGACGTTCGCGACGTCCACGTGGGCCGCCATCGCCGTACCGCCAGTCGCCTCAATGGCTTGGACTGTCTCTTTCGCCGCTGGCAGATTTATGTCCGCCGCCACTACGCTGGCGCCGGCTCGGGCCAAAAGCGCGGAAGTCTCTCTTCCGATGCCGCTACCAGCCCCAGTTACGATTGCAACCTTGCCGGTGAGATCTATCGAGACACTCATGAGACTCCGTCCTTGCCCGCCACGCAGCGAATGATCCGCGATGATTCTACACAGGAAGACGCGAGCGGTTCAAGCACTGTAGCTGATCGATCACGGTCGAGCACTGCGACCAGCGCCGCGCATCTTCGCCCACAACGCTCAGGGGTCTTCCCGCCGACCGAGCGCGACGGAGCTTGCGCACGGTGACGTCGGGGACCGCGGTGCCGCCCATGATCACAAAATGGACAGACGTGGGGCTCAATTCGCTGCTTCTCGCCGGATTCGAGCCCCGAACGGCCTATTGCCCGGCGACACCGCCCTCGCGCTTGCGCCGATCAACGCCGGCACAGCGGGTTAGATGTTCCGCGTAATGGCTCCTTCGCCTGTCGGCGCCACCAGTTTCACCGTGCCTAAGGTGTCACCCGAGGCGGCGGTGTGCTTGCTCTCTGATTCAGGGGCCACCGATGCAACCCCGACTTCTACCCAGATGGCGCATCCGGAATTGCGACCCGATGGGTGGAGATAAGTAGCCGGGTGAGCCCACGGAGATCGTCTGGCGTGGCCGCCAACGCACCGTCGGCTATCTCGGCGAGTCCGACCGAGATGAAGAGATGTTCGGCGATTGGAGGTTTCGCTCCGGGTATGTGGACGTCGTCGATGAACTCAGGTATTTCCCTACCCTCGGACGGACCTAGGAGGTGGTCCTTCGAGGCGGCCGAGAAAACCGACCCGCGAGAGAATGAGGATGGTGTCGCATTGCGTCTGGGGCCGGCTGATGTGGTCGTGGTCGGTAGTGCTAACCAGGTTTTGGGTGAGCGACCGCGTGTATTTGTGGGCTCCCACGCCCGAGGCAATCGACGAGCACATGTTGGAAATGCGCCTTGCAAAGTGGAAACTTCCGGAGCATTTGGAAGTGATAGATTAGCTGCCGATGCGTGCTGGCGCCAAGGGCACGAAGAGCGGGCTAAAAGCACCCATAAGCACAACTACCAGGTGGGGGGAAATGAGCGAAGCACGAGTGATCCGGGCGTGGCACGACGCCAACGCCGGGCGACGATTCCGCGAACTAGGGGTCTGGGGCGACAAAACGCTGGCAGAGATCTTCGACGAACACGCAGATGCTCATCCGGACAAGTTCGCCTTAGCCGACGCCGAAGTTCGGTGGTCCTACGCAGAGTTACAGGATCTCACGTTGCGGATCGCCTCCGTGCTGGTAGACCTGGACGTCAAACCCGGTGAACCGATCGCAGCGCAGCTGCCCTCGTGCGGCTTGCTGGCGGCGGTCCACCTCGCCGCAAATCGCGTCGGAGCGATCTTTGTACCCCTTAGCACCACTTGGCGCCGGGCAGAGGTTGGCTCTCTGCTCAGCGCGGTCAAACCTTCGGTACTGCTCGTGCCTGATGAGCGCGAGCCGTTCGACTTTCTCGAGATGGTGGACTCGTTACGTCCAGGTCTTCCCGAACTGAACCACGTGCTGACCGTCCGCGGGAAAGGTTCGAACTCGCTTGAGTCACTGGTGGCTGGGGCCCAGCGGTTGACAAAACGCGATGCGCAGAGCCATCGCCCAGACCCCGACGGTCCGGCGCACGTGATGTGCTCCTCGGGAACAACCGGAATGCCCAAGGCCTCAATCTGGGGCGGCAATGATATCGTGGCGATTCTCATGCACCATTTTCGTGACGCGATAGAACTCATCAGCGACGATATAGCGGCCGGACTAGCTCCCGCCAACACCGGTTCGACCGGCTACGTCTTCCCGGTACTGGCGCCGTTGCTGGTCGGCGCCTCGTCAGTAATGCTCGAGAAATGGTCCCCGCAGGCGGCGCTTGATCTAATCGTCAAGGAGCGGTGCACGTATGCGACCGCGATTCCGACCCAGTTGGTCATGCTGCTGGACCTTCCCCTTGAGTCGGCTGACTTGACCAAACTCAAGCGCTTCAACAATGCGGGTGCACCGTTGGCACCCGCCACTGCGCTGGAAATCGAAACCAGGATGGGTTGTCGGGTGCAGACCATCTACGGAGCCACAGACGGTGGAGTGCCGGTGATGACACGGATCGCCCAGTCCGACGAAGCGAGGCGCAACACGGTTGGTCCACTTTGCGCTGGTGAAGAATTGAAGCTCTCCGGTCCTGACGGTCAGCCGGTGCCCCACGGGGATGCCGGGGAGGCGTGCTGGCGGGGCGCCAACAAGTCTTTCGGATACCTGAACCAGCCGGACTACGACGCTATCGCGTGGGACGACGAGGGATGGTTCCGCTCCGGTGACGTCGGGCAGTTCGACGCGGACGGCAATCTGCAGATCGTTGGGCGCACAAAAGACATGATCTTGCGTGGGGGCACCAACATCTTTCCTCGCGAAGTCGAGGAGTTGCTTATCCAACACCCACGCGTTTCGGGGGTCTCGGTGGTTGGCGTTCCGGACGAACGCCTCGGAGAAAAGGCGTGTGCCATCGTGGTGCCGTCACAACAGGGCGTGCCCACACTGGAAGATCTCACCTCATTCCTGCTTGAACAAGGGATTGCCAAAGTGAAGCTGCCGGAGTACATCCTTGTCGTCGATGCAATTCCCATCAACGCAGGAGGTAAGGTCGACAAAAGCGAACTTAGGCAGCTCGCCATCGAGAACATCGCGCATTGACCAGCTACTGCGCCACGCGTGGACACCGTGCAGGCGCTCTTATGAGAACGACGGTAACGCGCCCTACAACCGCGCCGGTCAGTCGCCAAGCTTGAACTGGATTTGACACAGCCCCGGAACTTCAGAACTAAATGAAGGCCCGGAATGCATCAAGGAGGATAAATGCCGCTAGTTGAGTGGGATTGCGAAGGGTCGATCGGGATAGCCACGATGAACGACCCGAAGCGCCGCAACGCTCTCTCGTCCGATCTGCGTAACGGTATGCGCCGCTGCTTCGACGAGTTCGAAACACGCGACGATCTGCGGGTAATGATTATCACCGGAACCGGGGCCGCGTTCTGCGCTGGCGGCGATCTCGCCGATATGCCTTCGAACGTAAAGCAGGCAAAAGTTTTTCTAAAGGACGTTCTCATGTGGCTTTCGACGCCGG
>JAJYGZ010000380.1 GCA_021790495.1 Actinomycetes bacterium | reverse complement strand
CTTGTGGGATTAGCGATCGATGTCGAGGTGGCAAACGCCCTACTCCTTCCCGTGGTCCTTGGCTTCCTGCTTGCTCTCGAAGCGCGCGCCCTCGCACCACAATATCGGATGCGCGGGTTCCGGAGAATCGCTGCTACGTCGGCGTCTCTTGCGACCATGGGATTCGGACTTTTCATGATCGGCACCCTTGTTGCCAGATGGTAGCGCTTCAACCCCGGAATTTTGCGCGAGAGCTGCGGAGAACTCATTTGGATGGCCCGGCTGAATGCACCCGGAGAGATCTCGTGGGTCGTGGGCGCAGCGTGGCGCTGACCGGAGGCAGTAGTAACTCGCTCAGAAGTGGTTAAGGTTCTCACGGCGACCGTCGGGTCGCCGCCACTGGCATGATTCGTGAACTACCGACCGAAATTTGAAATGGGGGCCGACGAAGGGCAGCGCATCGAGTGCGTCGCCTCTTTTGACAATCTTCCGTCAATGAATCGAGCGAGGAGCGCTCGCAACCGGGATTGTCGATTTAGGAATTCGACGTGACGATATTTGCAACCCGGTTCGAGCGATGACCGGCTGTGGCAAAACACTGGGTTTGCAAAACGACGCTTTATCGTGGTGGCTTTGGCAAGATTCGACAAATTTGCGGTGGTTGTAGCGTTGCTGAGGTTCGAACTCGCACCGATTGCTTCCGGGCCTGGCATAGATCCCGCAATATTTTTAGATGCTCGAATTCCCCGAGTTCGCCATCAAGGGGGGTTTTGAATCCCATTGGAGCATTGATGCAGCACTGTAAGTAGATCGATACTACCCATGCGCGTTACTTTTGACGTGCTGCATTCGGAAAGGACGGCTCGTTCGATGGCGTAATGGCAGCAATCATTGCGTGACAAACCCGAAATCGAGTATTGGTTCCTCCTCGGCGCGCCGCCGCAAGCAGACCGAAAGCCCTAGCCGAGTTGGCATCAGCTATTTGCACCGATATTGTGCTTGTGAACTGGCTAAATATTTGCCAAACTCAGGCTGATAACTACCCTGGAGTCGAGGCGACGGCACGGGTCTTGGCGTCAGGCCGATACAAATTACTACAAAGGAGCGGCTAGCTTAAGAGTCGATGTCCGCTGCACGCGGGGTGAAGACCATCGTGAACCCGCCAAGCGGGCTTGAGCTAGCCACGTCGATTCGACTCGGGATGACAGATGTCGCATCGCCAAGGCCTGCGATCGCCGGGGAGGTACCTTTTTTCTGAATATGTCCCATGCCAATGCGGGTGCTCGGCGAGCCACCGCCAGTGTGTCTCGCGCCACGATGATCAGATCCCGAAGCAATCTCTGTAGCAGTTGGCTACGTGTATGGATTGGCGAGCTTGCCGTATCTTTGATACCCGGTGGGAACGGAACAAGATGACCTTGGAGGATGCGACGGCGGACGGCTCGCCCGATTGGAAGGCGGCCATCGGCTCAGCCTTTGCGCACATGAAGGTGGACGGCGTCAATGTCGCAGCTGGAGCCTTTGCGTATCGCTGGTTTCTCTCCCTTTTCCCGATAATCATTGCCCTGTTGGGGATCGCGGCGCTGGTAACCGTGCCTCGACAGGTAGTGACTGAGCTGATCGATGGCGTGACCAAGGCTTTGCCGTCGGCAGCGGCCGGGGTGTTCGCCGCGGCGATCTCGCATGCCGCGCTGCGCCACGGTGGGAATCTTGCGGCCACGACTGTCGCGGCAGTAGTCGGTCTGTGGAGCGCAACCTCGGGAATGGTGGTGGTGCAAGAAGGGCTGGATATGGCGTACGAACTGCCGCAGGGCCGATCCTTTTTGGCCAAGCGCCTGCTCGCGTTCCCGCTTCTGGCCGCAGGCACCGTGCTCGGGGGTGCCGCGTCGGCCCTGATCGTCTTCGGGCCCCAATTAGGCGCCAGCTTTGAGGGAGTGCTGCCGTTCGGCCACAACGCCTTCTTTGTCGCGTGGACAGCGATTCGCTGGGTAGTCGCGCTAGCACTGATGAGCTTGCTATTTTCGGTGCTCTATTACCTCGCGCCCAACCAGAAGCGCGCCCGTTGGCGCTGGACGAGCCCAGGCGCCCTTGTGGGCACAATTCTGTGGGCTCTCGTTTCGCTGGGGTTTTCTTACTACACCTCCAGCTTCGGGTCCTACAACGCCACCTATGGAGCATTAGCAGGGGTCGCCATTCTGATCTTTTGGCTTTATCTCACCGGTCTGGCTATTTTGGTCGGGGCCGAGTTGAATGCCGCTTTCGAACGAATTGCGGTCCAGACAAAGGGGGCAGAGTCCGGGTCGTCGGCCGGGTCTTCGCCATCATGATATGCCCTTCTGGATGATTCGGGAAGCGATCGCCCGACGCATACATTGCGCTGGGCAATGAAACTTGCTCCACCTTGTCCCGAATCGCTTTGACGCCTCTCGGATTCGGGGCCACGGTACCGATCGCCACGTAGATAGTTTGTGCCGCGATGCTTCGGATCCGGCGCCGCGTATTCCGAGCGACAAATGTTCTCAACCCGTCTGCGGTATTTCTAAGCGTCTCGTGTCGCCCGGCGCATTAAGTTCGCGAATCAATCGCAAGCTCTCAGCGGTGGCGACGGCGATCTTGCCGACGCTCGCGTCGACTTGCGCCAACTTTCGGTTGGTTGGGTAAATGTCGCCGTCGCCACCGAGTCTTGAGCGCGTCCGTGCAGCTCAAGCATTGATCCTCTCCTCGGTCGCAGGAAGTGCTATTCTTTACAAATATGGAGAAAGTAAAGAAACAGCGTAGCACTAGGATTAGTGAGAAGCACCAGGTGACGATTCCGATCGACGCGATGCGAATCGCCGGTCTAGAGGCGGGCGAGCGCGTCGTAGCGAGAGCTGACGGTCCGGGACGAGTTGTACTTGAACGCGAAGAGGATGTTCTGGAGATTTTCTCCGGATCTTTGACCGGAGTATTCGATCACGGAATCCTTGAAGAACTTCGCAACGAATGGGACTAACAATAATTGACGCAGGTATTCTCATTGGATTCTTGGACGAGAGCGATGCCCATCACCTAGGCGCAAAAAAAGAACTCGCCAATGCACGATTGCGTGGAGGTCAAATAGCCGTACCAGCCTCAGCGCTTGCTGAGGCGCTTGTGTCCCCGGCACGTAATGGCGAGTCAGCGGTTGGGGCAATCCGCGAATTCATCGAGCGTCTTCCGCTTGTGGTGGTTGAGCTCGATACGGAAATAGCCGTTGTAGCCGCGAGGCTACGAGCTCGTCATGGCCCAAAGCTCAAGTTGCCAGACTCCTTAGTCGTCGCCACCGCTATTCAACGTGAGGCCAGCGTCCTTGTCACGACCGATAGGGGATGGCCCACACAGCACAAATTGGGTTACCAAGGAGATCTCATCGCCCTCTGATTAAGCCAATGCCATGCGAGCCGATTTCTCCCGGGCTAGGGCGAGAGTCGCCACGTGTTGCGCCGGGCCGCTGTTTGTCAGCGACCCGAAAGTGTGGCTGTGCGGATAAAAATCTCTGTATCTTTGACGACGCTGGAGCCGTTGCCGGGCAGAGTTATGAGAGGTCGGCATGTTGGTGCTTGTTATATGACGCCATTCCGACGGCAGCGCCGCTATAATGCAGTCATGACAACAGCCATTACGGTGCGCAACGTTCCTGAAGAGGTGCGGGACGAACTCGCCGCGAGAGCCGCTCGCTCTGGCCGATCCCTTCAGGAGTACCTTTTGATCCACCTGACCCAAATGGCATCCCAACCTAGCGTCGAGGAGATTATCGGGCGCGCTCGTGAACGGGCAAAACTCACCGGTACGAGGCTTGATGCGGCCGCGATACTCGCTGACCGAGATGCAGAGCGCAGGTGATCCCCCGGCCCGGCCCGCCATTGGTGATCGACGGGTCAGCACTCGTTGCTCTTCTGGGTGACTCCGGCCCGACAGGCGATTGGGTGGTCGCTTGCACCTCAGGAGCGGTGCTCGCGGCGCCCGAACTGGCGTTGTTCGAGGCGGCAAACATCTTTCGTAGACAAGCACTTCACGGGGTGCTTGATGAGACGCAAGCGACGCTCGCGCATGCCGACCTGATTGCGCTGCCACTCCAACTATGGCCCTACGCGCCACTTGCCGAGCGTGCGTGGCAACTCCGCCACAACCTGACGCTTTACGATGGCTCCTACGTCGCCCTAGCAGAGCTATTAGGCACCTCGTTGATTACACTCGATTCGAAACTTGCCAATGCTCACGGCCCCCGATGTCCGATCGTCGCCTATCGCCCCTCTGAGAGCTAATCGAGGCCGTTGCTCGCACACACTCGCCTGAGCCGCGCTATCGCCGAAGCAGGTTGGGTCTGATAGCGCCTTCGCTGGGGTCG
>JAJYGZ010000325.1 GCA_021790495.1 Actinomycetes bacterium | reverse complement strand
ACGCCCTTGGGGCGACTTAGCACCGCAATTGGGACCATAATGGATGCGTGGAACTATCCGAAGCGGCGCACATCCTTGGAGTGCACTACCAGACGGCATATCGCTGGGTGCGCGATGGATCGCTGCGCGCCCACAAGGTCCGGTCGCGTTACCAGATCGAGGCGGCGGCGCTGGAGCAGTTCCAGAGCTGCCGCAGCGCCCCACTACCTCCGCCCCAAGCCACCCGGGTACGCAACTGGAATGCGCTTTCCTCGCGCTTCTACGTTCATCTCGCCATGGGCACCGAAGCAAGTGCGCGCGACCAAGTGAGCCGGCTCGTCAACGGAGGCGTCGAGGTTGCCGATGTCATCGACGAGTTGATCTCGCCAGCTCTGGTACAAATTGGCCAACAGTGGCGCGTGGGGGCGATCTCAGTCGCGGTCGAACACCGAGCGGTGCGGATCTGCGAGCGGATCTTGGATTCGATCTCAGTCGCGGGGCGAGGTCGGCCGCGCGGCAAAGTGATTGTTACCACCGCGGTAGGGGACCAACACGAGCTCCCCTCAGCCATGGCTGCGGCTGCGCTTCGCTCTTCGCACTGGCTGGTACAGCATCTCGGCTCCCAAGTTCCATTTGGCGACCTGGTTTCGCTGGCAGCAATAGAGGAGCCCGACTTCATCGTTATTTCGGTAACCAATCCTTGGGCGATCCAAACTGCCAATGAAATGCGCGAAGGACTGGAACAGAAGGGGTTCCCAACCCTGGTAGGAGGGCCTGGACGGGGCTTAAGTTCACTCTTTGAACTTCTCGAGGAGTCAAAATACCCCCTCGGTCGCCGCCATGGCGGCGACGCCTAGCGACGCCGCTCAGGCGGGCTTGGGTCCAGAATCGGCTTGGGTCATATGCCGCAGCACGGCTTGGGCGGCCGCGAGGCGAGCAATCGGTACCCTGAAAGGCGAACACGACACGTAGTCGACTCCCGCGGCCACCAAGATATCGATCGATGCCGGATCGCCGCCGTGCTCGCCGCAAACTCCGATCTTGAGGCCAGGACGCGACCCTCGCCCACGGCTCACACCCATTCGAACCAGCTCTCCGACACCGTTGGTGTCAAGCGTCTTGAAGGGGTTGGCCGGCAAAAGGCCCTTGTCGACATAGATGGCCATCATCCGCCCTTCGACGTCGTCTCGGGAAAAGCCGAAGGTCATCTGCGTCAAATCGTTGGTGCCAAACGAGAAGAAGTCCGCGACTTCGGCGATCTCGTCGGCACAAATGGCCGCCCGCGGCGTCTCAATCATGGTTCCAATCGAGACCTGAAGAGCGCCGATATCGCCTTGTGCCATCGCAGCATCAACCCAGCTTCGCGCCAAGGCGAGTTCTTCGCGAGCGACGGTAAGCGGGATCATAATCTCCACAATCGGGTCTCGGCCCTCGGAAATCAGATCCTGAGCAGCCTCCATAAGCGCCCTGACCTGCATTGAATACAACCCTGGCTTGATTACCCCGAGGCGCACCCCACGGGTACCCAGCATGTGATTCACCTCGCGCCAAGCCTTGGCAGCTTGATAGAGGCGACGCTCTTCCTCGGTGAGTCCCACCGAGGCCTCCTTCACCGCCAGTACCTCGGTATCGGGAAGAAACTCGTGCAAAGGCGGATCCAAAAGGCGCACCGTGACCGGAAGTCCGTCCATCGCCAGGAGGATCTCATAGAAATCCTTGCGCTGAACCACGCGGAGTTCCTCCAAGGCGTCGGCCTCGTCAGCAGAGTCTTCGGAAAGAATCATCTTGCGTACGATGGGAAGCCGATCCTCGGCAAGAAACATGTGCTCGGTACGACACAACCCAATTCCTTCGGCGCCGAAGCGTCTGGCATTGGCGGCATCCTCCCCGTTGTCGGCGTTTGCACGTACCGCCACCTTGGAGCGGCGGATATCGTCTGCCCAGGAAAGTATGGTTTCGAACTCCGGTGACGGCTCCGAAATCGCCACCTCGGCCGCGCCCAAGATGATCTCTCCGGTTGTGCCGTCGATCGAGATCTCGTCGCCTTCCACTACCGTCACTCCCCCCGCGACGAAGGATCGGCCCATGATGTGAACTGCATCCGCTCCCACTACAGCTGGCTTGCCCCATCCCCGCGCCACCACTGCGGCGTGGCTCACCAAGCCGCCGCGCGCGGTCACTATTCCCTGGGCCGCGAGCATCCCCGACACGTCATCGGGCGAGGTCTCTTTTCGCACCAGCACCGCCCTTTCGCCCCGCTGCGTCGCTGTAACCACGTCTTGGGAGCTGAAGTAGACCTTGCCGACCGCCGCACCTGGCGAGGCTCCTAGGCCTCTTGCGATAACTTGGTGCTGGCGGGAGACGAACTGGGGATGAAGCACCTGGTCGAGGTGGTCGGCTGTTATCCGCAGCACGGCTTCGGAGCGGGAAAGACCGATCGCGGCTTCGCCCGTCATGTCCACGGCCATTCGAAGCGCAGCGTTCCCGGTGCGCTTCCCCACCCGGGTCTGGAGCATCCAGAGCTTCCCTCGCTCTATGGTGAACTCGGTATCGCACATATCCCGGTAGTGCAATTCAAGCCGGGCAAAGATCGCCATCAGCTCGTCGTATATGCCCGGAAAGCGTCGTTGGATTGCCACTAGCGGTTCGGTGTTGCGCACCCCCGCTACGACATCTTCCCCTTGGGCGTTCACAAGAAAGTCGCCGTATGCCCCGCGAACCCCAGTGGCGGGGTCGCGAGTGAAGCCCACGCCGGTTCCGGAGTTCTCGTCGCGGTTCCCAAATACCATGACCTGAACATTCACCGCGGTTCCCAGGTCGTGAGGTATGCCTTCGCGCTGGCGATAGGCGACCGCCCGATCGCCACCCCATGACCTAAAGACCGCCTCGATAGCCCCTTGAAGTGCCTCGATGGGATCCTGGGGGAATGGCTTATGGGTGCGACGTTCCACTATGTCTTTGTACGAGGAGACCAGATAGCGAAGCAGAACCGTCGGCACCTCGGAGTCGCTGCGAGCGCCAGACAGTTCGCGCGCCGCCTCGAAAAGGCCGTCAAACTCTTCTCCCTTGATCCCCAGGACGATCCGCCCGTACATCTGGATGAAGCGCCGATAAGAGTCGAACGCAAAGCGCTCGTCGCGAGTCTGGGTAGCTAGCCCCTCTACGCTTTGGTCGTTCAAGCCCAGATTCAACACGGTGTCCATCATCCCGGGCATCGAGAACTTTGCTCCGGAACGCACCGAGACCAGTAGCGGATCGAGGGCATCGCCTAGCCGCTTGCCCATCATCGTCTCCAGCGCGCTAAGCGCGTCTTTCACCTGTGCTGAGAGGTCATCGGGCCATCCGTTTTCCAGATAGCTGCGACAAGCGTCGGTGGTGATGGTGAAGCCGGGCGGGACCGGAAGTCCGAGAACCGAAGTCATCTCAGCAAGATTGGCGCCTTTTCCGCCGAGCAGATCACGCATCTCGCGCGGCGGGCGCGGATGCGGGTGTTCAAAAGGATAGACAAATCTCATTAGACGCTCCAGCCAACGTGCACGCCAAGTTCAACCAAGTTCGCCACGCATCCTACTCCAGAGTCAGCCACCAGGCCATGTGCTGCGGTGACGACGTCCAAAGCTATCGGAAGCGCACCTATTTTAGCAAGTGAGGCGCCGGCAGCGCTTCTTGGCAAGTAGGCCCTTGACGACGCGAAAGGGCGCGCTTGCCGAGGCGGGCACCCGGAACTCACCCTTGGGGTGAATAGCCGTCGAATTTCGCTGCAATAGTCGCGGCGAGCTCGGATATCTTGACTCTGACCTGCGCGGTGGAGTCCCGATCCCGCAAGGTGACGCTGTTATCCTCAAGCGAATCGAAATCGACCGTGATACACACGGGGGTTCCGACCTCGTCCTGGCGGCGATAGCGGCGCCCGATCGACTGGGTCTCGTCGTAATCGCACAGGTAACTCCCCGACAGCTGATCAAATACCGAAGTGGCGAGATTTACCAGTGGCTCTTTTTTTGAAAGCGGAAGGATCGCGACCTGGATCGGAGCGATGCGAGGGTGAAGGCGAAGCAGTGCCCTGGGCTCGTTGCCAATCTCGTCCTCGAAGTACGAGGCGATCAGAAACGCCATCATCGTCCGGGTGGCTCCGGCAGCCGGTTCGATGACGTATGGCGTATAACTGCTATTGGTGAGGGGATCGAAGTATTCGAGCTTTACGCCCGAGGCACTCTGATGGGCCTTGAGGTCATAATCGGTGCGATTGGCGATGCCTTCAAGCTCTCCCCAGCCCCAGGGAAAATCGAACTCGATGTCAACCGTGCCCGCGCTGTAATGGGAGAGCTCCTCGGCGTCGTGATGGCGAAGGCGGAGCATCTCAGCCGGAATCCCATTGTCGATGTA
>JAJYGZ010000140.1 GCA_021790495.1 Actinomycetes bacterium | reverse complement strand
GCCGAACGACCGTCTGGCGCCGAGTTGGCGTGCGACCCTAAGGAGCGAATCGAGGTCCGATCGGCCTCGGGAGGCCCCTTTGCTTTTGTGCCCCAAAGGACCCGGCAACCTTTGCGATGCCCCGACACGATTTACACCTTGGGAACAGCATTTTCGCCACTTGACGGTCTTTGGGACAAAGCACGTATTTGCTCTTGGCGCCCCTGGGGCCCCGGGCGTCGCCGTGCCGAGCGGAAAGAACGTCTTGGCGCATTCGGGTGACTCCCCAACCTCGAAAGTCGGCTGCTCCCCGGCTGCTTGGCTGATAAAGCTGAGCCAGTGCGCTCGGGTTCCAAGCGGCTAAGCCGCGGCGGAATTAGAGAAGGGATCTCCGCAAGCAAACGTGCTCACTTATGATAACATGGGGGCATGAGACGCTACACTGCTGGAGGGTATCTGCTAAAAACAGCACGTCATGAGGCTCAGATGACCCTGCGCGAACTGGCTGAAGCTTCGGGTACCAGCGCCTCGCGGCTAAGTGAGTACGAGAACGGCAAACGCGATCCAGGAGTAGATACCTTGCTGCGAATTCTCGCCGCAACCGATCATACCGTCCGACTCGTCGATGCCACAGACTCCGACTTTGCCAATTGGCACCTGACTGGAAGGATCCTCCCCGCCCTGCTCGACCTCTCAAACGCCATCACCGACGCCGTTGCCAAGGACAATTTCGGCTGATGCCCCCTGCAGACGACGAGCAGCGCGCAAAAACCCCTGCTGGCAAGAGAGCCGCGTCTTTGGTCGACCAGGTGCTAGAAATTGACAGGTGCTTCGCTGAAGGTGGAATCACCCACGCATTTGGTGGAGCGTTGGCGCTGGCGTACTACACCTCCGATCCCCGCACCACCGCCGACATCGACATCAACATCGCTCTTGATACCGCCAGGGTTCTCGAGGCTTTCCAATCGCTCCCGGCACAGGTGCGCTGGCGCTCAGAGCACGTGAGAATAGCCCAGGTGCTAGGAGAGGTGAAGTTGCGCTGGATGAGGCAAAACTCCATCGACCTTTTCTTTGCAACGCACAGGTTTCACACTGTGGCCCATTCGCGAGCCGAAACGGTTCCTTTTGCCGGACGACAAATCCCGATTCTTACCGCCACCGACTTGACCGTTTTCAAGGCTAAATTCGCAAGGGACAAGGACTGGTTGGACATCGAGGAGATGATTAGAGCAGGTACCGTGGATACGGCCGAGGCACTGCGCTGGGCGGGGGAACTGCTCGGGACATCGAGTACGAGCTATAACCATCTGGTCGAACTCGCGAGCAGGGCCTAATGCGGGCATCGCTGGCACGCCTTGGAAACAACGGCGGCGACAACTATAAACCGTCCCGGTCGCTGCGCTACGCCGACCAGCAGATCCACAGCCGCACCCGGTCGAACTTTCTCCGCGCTGCGCCAGCCATTGGCAAGCACTTGCAAGGTGCAACCGACTGGGGAATTTGGATGAGCAGAACCGGCGAGGGTCATGCGAACCTCAACAATCGCGCGCCGACCAAACTCGCCATAGAGTGCATAGAGTGAGGGCATGAGCGAAGCGCAGGTATCGATCCCCGGGCCGCTAAGCGCCAGCGATGGCTCGGTCGGGTGCGCGAAGCGTTCCACTCCCCAACCGAGACAGCACGAAGGTCACGCGCACGGTCTCAAAGTGCGGCATCGACGCCGGGAACCCGGGGGCCTCCTACATGGTGATCGGATGCCTGGACTCAAGCTCGACAGCTGCAACCGAGACCGTGCGGGCGCGATGACGACAACTGCTCATCGCCGCACCTGGCTCGCATGGCGCGATACTGTTCATGTGAAGCTCGCTCTGGCTGGAACAGTGCCAATTGTCATTTCGCTTCTTGTCAGCGCTCTCTTGCTAACGAGCTGTTCCATCTTCGCTCAGTATCGGAGCTTCGCTGAATTAGCCGCCGACGCCACGGCCCTGCCCGTGCCCAAAGGGGTGAGGTTTGTCAGTGAGGTTCGCAGCATCGAAGATGGACCCGGATTCACAACGACAAAAAGTGAACAGGTTGTCCGCCAATTCGCCACTTCGCTGTCGTGCCAGGCCCTGGAACGTTCTTGGGCCGCCGCACTTCAAGGCGCCAACCGCAAGTTCCGCTTCGACAACGTTGCCCACAAGTTCGGGGCGATTGGATCGCTGGGTATCGTCATCACGGACCGGCCGGAAAATCTCGGAATCACCATCGGAACCGACAATGGCGACTGCAACCGGCCCTTCATCTACTCCTTCAATAGTCCCCATTAGCGCCGCTTCAATCCGTCGGCGGCATGCTGACCAGAGATACGAGCCATCTCGAGCGCAAAGACTAACCAAGAGCTGATCCCTCGCGCTTGTTCAGCCCGGCCAACAAGAGTCCATATCCAAGCGGCGGCGATAACGCCGCCTCGGATTTCTGGTAGCGGAACGTTTCCAGAACGAGCCAGACAATGGGGATTAAACCTTGCCACGAGGCGCCAGCCGCGTGCTCCGTGGTAACGCAGCGGCCTCTCATCCAATCCTGTCGCACACATCGCGATGTAGGCCCATCCAACCTCGACTCGATATCCGAGCAGACCACCTAGACAACGAGCAACGGCGACAAGATCCAAGCCGTCGGCGCGGATCGAGAAATTGACGCCCCATCTATGTTGCTATCTGCGGTGGCGCCTCCGCGCGAAAGCGAACCAAGAAAATCCCGGTATCTGGTTTCCCGGGGCGACAAGGCGCTCAATGGCCTCTCGATGAAACCAGAGCGACGCGAGGCTGGGCGCATTTGCTGCTTCGCAGACCACCGCGGAACCCTCTCGTTTGACCGTCGGGCTGGCACTTGCATCTCCGGGCTGGCTCGCCTTGTTCAATTTAGCTGGCACGGTTGGGGTGAATTCGGCACCGGTCAACGACGACCAAATACCTAGATGACGCGGCTTCGGTTGGCACAGAGGCATCTCGCACAGCGCCTTGCGTCCAGATGCTCCCCTTGCGTTCCTTGCAGAGCGAGGCTCCCGCGTTTGATGGCCCATCAAGACAACAGATGAGGCGGTACACGGACAAGGGCTCGTCCTCGTTCATCGCGACCGTTTGCAGTCATAAAGCCGAAAAACGACGCGAGGACACCGACCCTGGGTGACAACAAGAAGCCGTCTGGCTCTCCTTCGTCACCGAGACCCGAAGCTCGGGCCTCGCCGCGGCGAATTTTGCTTCTTTCAATCTGTCATACTTGTTCTGTACGGTACCCACTTACCATCACGCCAGGAAAGGCATGTCCAAACCAAGGCGAGGCGCGAAGCTGCGAGCGCTATACGCAGGCGGTCACCCGACCGAGAAAGCGAAGGCGATTCATCGCCGATTCATTCACGGGCCGCTTCCCCGAGTCTTGCCGATCGCGGCAGTTCTTCAGGTGCGAGGTCGGAACAGCGGAAAGGTCATTGAGCTTCCACTGGCCATCATCCGTATCCACGGAGCCTGGTACCTCGCTTCCATGCTCGAAGGCACGTCCAACTGGGTGGAGAACGTACGAGCGGCCAATGGCCAGGCACGACTCCTTCACGGCCGGTGGCGTGATGTGTCGCTCGTAGAGGTTCCTACATCCGAGCGTGCGCCAATTCTCAAGCGATACCTCGTCTTTGCATGGTCGGCCCGTGCCCACTTCTCAATCAACTGGCGGGCTCCAATTGAAGACTTCGAGCGGATCGCTCCGCTGCACCCTGTATTTCGCGTCGATCCGCAATAGGTGCAGAAGGGCTGCAGCTCGGCGTGGTCGGGCTGACTTGTGAACTACGTCCACCGGATCCGCGCATCGTTGCGATCCGCCATTGTCGTAAACCAGAGTCTTTTGAAACTGGATGGCCGGAACGCTCCGTCGGATTACGGATAAGATCGGCGGGCGTTCTCGCTATCCGTTTTCGTTTCTGGCGTAATAGTCAGCGACAGCGTTGAACGACCGCTTCGGCTCGCATGGCATATCCGGATAGTTCCTATGACGCCACAGACACCGTCGAAAAATGGAATGCAAGTAGCCGAAAACGCTTGACTGAACTGGCCCCACCCCCAGCACGACATTTCCTATTCTGGGTTTATGCAAACTCAAAAATCAGAAAGAAGATACCAAGGGTGGAACCTTACGAGAATATCAGAAGAGCGGTGAACTTCGAAGGTCTCTCCATCAGAGGGGCAGCTTCTAAGTTCAAGGTTCATCGTCGGGAGGTGCGCAACGCCTTAGCGTCTTCGATACCGCGCGAGCGCAAGGTGGTACCGAAAAGACGTCCCAAACTTGGCCAGTACGAAGCTACGGTAAGGAAGTGGCTGGCTGTAGATGCCGATCTCCCGCGCAAGCAGCGCCACACCACAACGC